>JAWVFM010000177.1:0-6444 GCA_033856015.1 Solirubrobacterales bacterium | reverse complement strand
GGCAGCTTCAACGGCAGGCGCAACGACAGCGTCACGACCGACTTCGCCATCCCGGGCGACGCGGGGCTCGGCGACTACACCATCAGCGGCCTCCAACTCAGCGACGGCGCGACCAACAAGGTCCATTACGACGCTGCCGCCCTGGCCGGCATGGGCTTCGACCCGACCGTCCATGTCGTCGGGACGCCGGACACGCAGCCACCCCAGCTGACCGCGCTCAGGGTCGACCCGGCGACCGTGGACACCTCTCGGGGCGAGCATGCGGTGGACGTGACCGCCAGTGCGACGGACGACCGACGAGGCGTAAAGAGCATCACCGTTTCGGTTGGCGATGCAAGCGGCAACCTTTGGTCGTCCGACGGCACTCCGGAGTCAGGCGATTGGGAGAATCGCATCAACCTGGCGCAGTTCAGCGGGCCCAGCGAGCTGCCCATCTCGGTGAAGCTCATCGATCGCGAAGGCAACGAACGCGACTACACCTCAGAGCAGCTCGCGGCGGCGGGCCTTCCTTCGGTCGTCCATGAGACCGGCCCGGCTGACACGACCCCGCCTACCCTCACCGGCTTCGAGCTCTCGCCGACACATGTGGACACCGCGTCCCAGGATCAATTGGTTCAGGTCGTCGTCGACGGCTCGGATGTCATCTCGGGCTCCAATCTCGCCTGGATCTACCTGCGCTTTCCGACCGGCGATACCGAAAGCTTCGGTGCCGGCTTCAATGACAACGGCGACAGCAACGACAGCTTGGCCCATCCGAGCTTCGATCTCCCTCAGGGCTCGCCGCTCGGGGAGTACGAGATCTATCGGGTCGAGCTGACGGACAGGGCGGGGAACACCGCCGTATTCGACAACTCGAACGGTCTCGACGGCTATCCCGTGACGTTCCAGAACGGCCCCTGAGAACCGGCCTCTCCATAGACTCCAGGCATGCCCAGCTTCAGACACGAGGGGCGGCGGATCGCCTACCAGTCGTACGGCCCGACCGACGGCGAGCCCACGCTGGTGCTCGTCCACGGGCTGCTCATGAACCGGCTGATGTACGCGGCGCTCGCGCCCGAGATCGCCTCGCGCGGGAACCGCGTTGTCACGATCGACCTCCTGGGCCACGGCGAGTCGGAGCGGCCCGACGACCTCCGGGAGTACTCGATGGGCCGCTTCGCAGATCAGGTGAAGGGGCTCATCGATCATCTCGAGCTCGACCGGCCGGTGGTCGGCGGCACCTCGCTCGGCGCCAACGTGGGCCTCGAGCTCGGCGCCCGCCACCCGGACTCCGCGCGTGCCCTGTTCATCGAGATGCCGGTGCTCGACAACGCACTGCTGGCGATCGGAGCCATCTTCGTGCCCGTGATGTTCGGCCTGCGCTTCGGCCGCCCGTTCCTCGCCGGCGTGTCGCGCGTCACCAGCCGCCTCCCCCGAAGCCACTACCTGGTGGACATCGGGCTCGACTGGATCCGCCAGCGCCCCGAGCCCTCGCTGGCCGTCCTCCAGGGCCTCATGTTCGGCCGCATCGCCCCGCCGCGGGAGGAGCGCTCCAAGATCGAGCTTCCGGCGCTCGTGATCGGGCATCCCCGCGACCCGCTTCACCCGTTCTCGGACTCCGACTGCCTCGTGGAGGAGATGCCGAACGCCCGCCTTCTGGACGCCAACTCCATCCTCGAGTGGCGGTTGCGACCCCGTCGCCTGAACGACGAGCTCGCCGCCTTCGTGGCCGACTCATACGCGAAGCCGAATCGCTCCCGCAAGGTCACGAAGGCCTCCAAGCGCGCCGCCGTTTAGGTCGAGCTAAGACGGCCTTCGCTACCCTCGCGCGACCATGGCCAGCCGCAAGGACGAGAAGGAACGCCTGCGCGCCGAGCGCGTGGCCGCCGAGGCGGTCGAGCGCTCCCAAGCGAGGCGCCGCGAGATCATGGGCTACACCGCCGCGGCGATTCTCGCCCTCATCGTCGTCGGGGGCATCGCCTACGCAATCGCCAAGGGCGGTGGCGGCAGCAGCTCGAGCGGCAGCGGGTCGTGCGGGGTCAACGCCCACCTCGACCTGAGCGTCGGCAGCCAGAACGGGGTCGCCTGCGACAACCGCGTCGGCACCACGCCACCAACCGTCAAGCAGGCGAGCCTTGCGAAGGC
This sequence comes from Solirubrobacterales bacterium, assembly GCA_033856015.1. Classification (GTDB taxonomy): domain Bacteria; phylum Actinomycetota; class Thermoleophilia; order Solirubrobacterales; family 70-9; genus JAWVFM01. Next base: position 4,320 of record JAWVFM010000177.1, on the reverse strand, counting down.
CGCCGCGGCCGCCGGGTGCAAACTCACCCTCAACCTTCCCGACTATGGCCACCAGCACGTCCAGCGGGGCACCGTGGTGCACTACAAGGGCGAGCCGCCCACGTCGGGCAACCACGTCTTCCCGCCCTACCAGCAGGCCGACGGCGCCTACTCGGAGGAACCGCTCCCGATCGACTTCGTCCACTCGATGGAGCACTCACGGGTCGAATTCGAGTACGCGCCGAACCTGCCGGATTCCGACCAGCTGGCCATCAAGGGCGTCTTCGACCAGAGCCCGAGCGGCGTCCTCATGTTCCCGAACAACCAGCTCCCGGACCAGGTCGCCGCCGCCGCCTGGCGGAATCGCATGAACTGCCCGAAGTACCAGGGCTCCAAGACGCTCGACGCCCTGGCCGACTTCCGCACCAAGTTCCGCGGCACCGCCGGCCGCGAGTTCGGCTTCCCGATCACGCCGTAGCTCGCCGGCGTCGGCCGATCGGCGCCACGCCGCAAACCCGGCGGTAGGCTCGCCGGCGGGGCAGATCGCGGTGCGGACGACGCGCAGAGAGATGTTGCGTGCCTCGGCTGCGGCCGGGGCTGCGTTCGCCTGGACCGGGAACCTGGACGCCCTTGCCCGCGCCGCGGGCGTGCCAGGCAGCGGCCTGCACCACCTCCAGCGCCACACGACGCTCGAGCACACGATCCTGCGGGGTCACGTGCTGAACGGGGGCGGCTACCGCCGGCTCGCCAAGGGGCCCGGGGAGCCCCACGTGGTCCGCGACGATCTCGGCGCCGGGGCGAAGAACGGTCGCGCCGCGCGCCGGCGCGCCATCCTCTCGCTCGTTCAGTTCACGGACACGCACATCGTCGACGCCCAGTCGCCGGCGCGCGTCGAGTACCTCGACCGCTACAACGACGGCACCGGCAGCGCGCTGGTCTTCTCAGCGGCCTACCGCCCGCACGAGATGCTCACCGCCCAGGTCACGAACGCGCTTGTCCACGCGGTCAACCGCGTCGGCCGCGGCCCCGCCACTGGCCGTCGCTTCGACTTCGCGATCGCCACCGGGGACGCCGTCGACAACTGCCAGCACAACGAGCTGCGCTGGCTGATCGACCTGCTCGACGGGGAGCGGCTGCGCCCCGACTCCGGGGACCCCTCGAAATGGGAGGGCGTCCACGACCAGTACGCCCCGACCTACGACCCCCACTACTGGCATCCCGACGGGACGCCGCCGGGCAAGGCAGACGACCTCGCGCGGACCACCTACGGCTTCCCTACCGTCCGCGGCCTTCTGGACGAGGCACGCAGGCCGTTTCGCGCCCACGGTCTGGACATGCCCTGGCTGGCCGCCTACGGCAACCACGATGGTCTCGTCCAGGGCAACTTCCCCCAGTCCTTCAAGCTGAGCGCCGCGGCGACGGGCTCGGCGAAGATCGTGTCCCTGCCTGCCGGGGTCTCCCCGCAGGACGTCGCCGACCTCGACCCGGCGGCGCTCGCGGCGCTCCTTGCCAGCACGGACGTGCGCACGGTCAGCGCCGATCCGAGGCGCAAGGTCATCAACCGCAAGGAGACGATCGCCGAGTACTTCAAGACGAGCGGCCGCCCGAAGGGCCACGGCTTCCGTCCCAGGCAGCTGCGCGACGGCAACGCGTATTACGCGTTCGACCGGGGCGTGGTGCGCGGCATCGTCCTCGACACCGTGAATCCGAACGGCGAGGCCGACGGCTCGCTCGACGTGGACCAGTTCGCCTGGCTTCGGCGCCAGCTCAAGCGCCACAGCCGCCGGCACCTGAGCGGCGACGGGTCGGTCAGGCACAACCGCCACGGGCACGACCGGCTCATCGTCATCTTCAGCCACCACACCATCGGGACGCTGACGAACCCGCTGGTCGCCGACGACGACCCCCGCCAGCGGGTGCTGGGCGACGCGGTCGAGGCCCTTCTGCTGCGCTTTCCGAACGTCGTCCTCTGGGTGAACGGCCACACGCACGTCAACGAGGTCATCGCCCACCGCCGCGCGCCGGGCGCGGCCATTCGCGGCGGGTTCTGGGAGGTGAACACCGCCTCGCACATCGACTTCCCCCAGCAGGCGCGCATCGTCGAGGTGGCCGACAACCGAGACGGCACGCTCTCGGTGTTCGGGACGATCGTCGACGCTGCGGCCGCCCTTCATCCCCCGAAGCACCCGAAGGGGCCTGCCGCGCTCGCCTCGCTCTCCCGCGAGCTCGCGGTCAACGACTGGCAGGAGCGGCCGGCGACCAAGGCGGCGCCGGGCACGCCGGACGGACGACGCGGACTCGTGCAGGACCGTAACGTTGAGCTCGTCGTGCCCGCCCCCTTCGAGATCCCCCACCGCGCTTGAGCCGGCGCGTCGCCCTCGTCACCGGTGCCTCGAGCGGCATCGGCGCGGCCGCGGTGCGCGCGCTGGCGGCCGCCGGCTTCGACACGGTCTCCGCCGCCCGGCGCGTCGAGCGCTGCGAGGAGCTGGCCAAGGAGGTGGGAGGCCGGGCGCTGAGCCTGGACGTCACCGACCAGAGCTCCGTCGACGCGCTCGCCGGGGAGCTCGACGAGGTCTCGCTGGTGGTCCACTCCGCCGGCGGCGCGCTGGGCCTGGAGACCGTGGGCGAAGCCGACGAGGGCCACTGGAAGGCGATGTACGAGACCAATGTCCTCGGGGTGATGCGCGTCACCCGCGCCCTCCTCCCCGCGTTGCGGCGCTCAGGTGCCGGTCACATCGTCGTCATCGGCTCGATCGCTGGGGTCGAGGTCTACCCGGGCGGCGGCGGCTACACCGCTGCCAAGCACGCCACCAACGCCATCGCTCGGACCCTCCGCCTGGAGCTGCTGGAGGATGGCATCCGGGTGAGCGAGGTGGCGCCGGGACTGGTGGAGACCGAGTTCTCGCTCGTCCGCTTCGACGGCGACGCCGAGCGCGCTAAGGGGGTCTACGCAGGGCTGGCGCCGCTGACCGCGGAGGACGTGGCCGAGGTGATCGCGTTTGTCGCCACGCGCCCGAAGCACGTCGACGTCGACTACGTCGTCGTCAAGCCCACCGCGCAGGCTTCCGCCCTCATCAGCCACCGGCAGGCGCCGGCGCCGGAAGCGCCCGGCGACTAGCCGGGCGCCCGGTAGGCGGGGAAGAAGCCGGCGTCCTTGCGGGGCGCGCCGAGCTCCGCGTAGGCGACTGCGTCGCAGACGACCTCATGGGTCATGAAGGGCGCCTCGCCGTTGGCGAAGCCACGCTTGAAGCGCTCGAGGCCGTCCCCGGCCGCAAGCCCGCCACCCAGGTTCAGCGGCAGGCCGAGCTCGTCGGCCAGATCGAGCATTGCGGCCACGACGCACTTGAACGGCGAGTCGTCGAGGGCGAAGTGCGCGGTGCCGCCGAGGAAGTAGTGGAGGTGGCCGTCGGAGACGGCGGCGATCGCTCCCGCCGCCACCCCGTAGGCGGGCGAGCGGGCGAGGACCAGCCAGGAGCGCTCGAACATGAGGATGCCCCCGATGTACTCGGGGGAGAACATGTAGCGCTCGGTCGCCTCGACGCGGTCCATGGTCTGGGCGTACGCGGCGTGGAAGCCGGCGCGGTCGCGGGGGCCGCTCTCCGGCCCGCGCACGACCTCCGCCTCGTAGCCACGGCGGGCGGTCGCGCGGACCTGCTCGGCGAGCCGCGGGCGCACCTGGCGCGGCCGGCTTGGATCGTGGAGCAGCACCGTCCCCCGCCGGCTCGGATCGGCGAGGACCGGCGAGCCGCCCAGCCGCTCGCGCGCGAACAGGCTGACCAGGTTCGTCGCCGACCAATCGACCGCCGCCGCAGCGGGCGGAGCGCCGGCGCCCTTCAGGGTGGCGCCCGGATAGCCGTAGAGGGAGACGGCATCCACGCGGTTCGTGTCCTGGATCTCCTGGACGATCACCGCCATCGACGCCTGCCGCCCCGGGCTCTCGATTCGGAGGGTGTGCGTGGCGCCCTCGACGTCGCGGAACACGAAGGACCGGAAGAACTCGCCGTCGTCGGCCGAGGCGCCGCCGTCTTCGATCAGCTCGGCCCTCGCCGGGGCCTCGGACGGCATCCGGTTACCGCCCCTTGAAGTCGGCAGGCAGAAGGCCCCAGACCTCGTTGTCGATCGCCTCGTCGCCACGGCGGATCGCGTCGCGCATAACGCCCTCGCGGCGGAATCCGAGGAACGTGACCACCTTCTTGGCAGCCTCGTTGGTGGCGGGGATCTCGGCGTGGACTCGGTGCGCCCCGTAGGCGTCGAACGCCTGGATGCACGCCTGGCGCTCGGCCTCCCGGGCTACGCCCCGTCCCCAGGCCGAGGGGTCGCCGACCATGACCGCGAGCTCCG
>JAWVFM010000176.1:0-2742 GCA_033856015.1 Solirubrobacterales bacterium | reverse complement strand
CATCTCCTCCTGCACGGCGGCTTCTAGGTAACCCTGGTCGTCCGACGCCAGGTTGTTGAAGAACGGCGCCGTGTTGATGATGTTCGTGTACGTGGTGACTGCGAGAGCCTCCGCGATCTGCGCCGCGCTGAGGATGGCGAGGTCTTTACGAGAGGCTTTGCTGTTGCCAGGCGCAAGACTGCCGTGGCCGTGCCCGTGGCCGGGCTTCGCGAGCGCCATCGCCGGCCCGAGTGCTCCAAGTCCGGTCGCCGTGGCTCCTGCCACCGCCGCGCCCTTGAGGAAGCTCTTGCGCGTGGTCGGTGCCGTCAACCGACTGGCCGACTCATCGGCGCTCGCCTGAGACGTTCCGTTGCGAGTTGAGGTCTCGTGCTCGTCGTGCATGCGGATCTCCATTCCTATGGCTTAGTGCGCTCAACCGCGAGCGTTTTGCTCGAACGTGATACGCACGACCTCCCCTGCCGGATCACTCGTTGGCCACGCTGGGATGGTGGAGGCACACTCGTCATTGCCTGGATCCTCGCGACCAGCCTCGCCTTGCTCTGGACGAGAAGCAGTCATCCGCGTCAGCGCCGAGCTCGCTGGCGAACCGCAGGAGCCTCGGGAGGCCGCTTTCCAAGCCGGCTCTGAAATATCGGGGAGACAGGATTTGAACCGCCGATGGATCACGGTACGCTGGGGACTGCCGCGCCGGGATTCCGGATCTACACGTTTGGAGACACGATGAAGCGCACGCTCCTTATTCTCATCGCCTTCCTTGTGCTCGGCCTGCCCGGGACTGCGCTCGCAAGGCTCTACACGGGCCCGATCGTGCCGCAGGTCAACGACGACGGGGTGGAGATCACGGTGAAGGTCAAGCAGGGTCACCCGCGCCGGGTGACATCGTTCGAGTTCCACAACGTGCCGACCGGGAGCCCTTGCAACGGGTCCAACATCTTCTTTCACGCGATGAAGGTCGGCCATGGACTTCGCTTCCACGGAAGCGGGCATCCAGGGCGGGCGGGAAATACAGAATGGCCGCCGACGCCGAGCCTGACCGTGACGATCCATGGGCGCTTCATCAAGCACGCCCGGAAGGTCGTCGGCACTCTCCGGATCCACGGAAGCGGCGGCTGCAGCGGCGACACCGGATCACTCGCCTTCTCCGCCAAGCGCGCCCCGCCGGGGACCTGAGGGCTCGCCGACTGGGCAGCGGTACCAAGGCTGGTACCACGACGGCCTCGTAGACTTGGCTTAGGGTCCTAGCTTCGGCGCGATCCCGCTTCCCAGGCGGGCTCTCGTAAATCGGGGAGACAGGATTTGAACCTGCGACCGCTCGGCCCCCAGCCGGCTGATTCGACTGTCATTTGCGTCGGGACGTGTCGCGGCGCAGCGCGGCCAGGCCGGATTCGAGGAAGTTGAAGCCCGAGTCGAGATAGTCCTCCGGAGTCAGATTGGAGGCGTCGGCCGCGAGGCTGGTGCGGAGCGCCAGCAGCACTCCGACGAAGGCCGCGGCGAAGATCTGGGGCCCGGGCTCATCGGGTCCGATGCCGATCTCCTCGGCGACCGCGGTCGCGACGAGGTCGGCGAATCGGTCGAGGTGGCGGTGCTCGGCGAGGCGCAGGTCGGGATCCCCGGTGATCGCCTTCGCGCGCAGCACCTCGAGCTCATCGTCATGCTCGGGCTGATCGGCGATCCATTGGCGCAGGCCCTCGATCAGCGGGCTCTCACGCTCCTGCAGCCGCGCCGCGAGGTCCTCGAGCGCCTCGAGGCCGCCGTCGAACGGGATCTCGTCTTTGTTCGGAAAGTAGGTCGAGACGGTTCGGGGTGAGACCAGGGCGCGCTCGGCGATCATCGCGATCGTCGTGCCGCGGTAGGAGTGCTCGATGGTGAGCTCGAGCGTGGCGGCGACGATGTCGCGTCGCGTCCGGCGCTTCTTCAGGGCCCGCAGTCCCTCCTCGTTGGGCATGGCCGGAGAGATTAGCAGCCGGGGGCGAAAATGCGTTGAGATGCATTTCTGCAGCCATATGCAATAATGCTTTTCCGCTCCCTCCCCAGCAAAGGAATTCGCCATGGCAACGACCCTCCAGCGTCTCGGCCGAGCCTCCTACCGCCACCGTCGGCGAGCCCTGGGAATCTGGCTCGCCATCCTCGTCATCCTCGGGATCGCGAGCGGGCTCCTCTCGAAGCCCTTCTCCGAAGAATTCACGATCCCCGGCACCGGCTCCCAGCGGGCCGTCGACCTGCTGAAAGAAAAGCTCCCGGCCGCCAGCGGCGCCGCCGGCCAGGTCGTCTTCGCGGCTCCTGCGGGGGGGAAGGTCAAGGAAGACGCAGCGGCGATCGAGCGCAGCGTCTTCGTCGCTCGCAAGACGCCCGGGGTGGTCGCGGTCACCAACCCGATCGGATCCGGCGCGATCTCCCCTGACGGGCGCTTCGCGCTCGCCCAGGTGCAGTTCACCGAAGCAGCCGACCAGATCGAATCGAGCCAGCGCGACCAGCTGCAGGGGTCCTTCGGGCCGGCCCGAAGCGCCGGACTCGACGTCCAGTTCGGCGGTGCCGCCGGCGAAGAAAACGAAAGCCCCGGGGGCACGTCGGAGCTGATCGGCATCGTCGTCGCACTGATCGTCCTGACGGTCACCTTCGGCTCGCTCCTGACCGCCGGCCTGCCGCTGCTGACGGCGTTGATCGGAGTTGGCACCGGCGTCCTCGGGGTCACCCTGGTGACCGCCTTCACCCCGCTCAGCTCGACCACGCTGGTACTGGCGA
>JAWVFM010000175.1:0-5672 GCA_033856015.1 Solirubrobacterales bacterium | reverse complement strand
GCCCCGGCGACGCACGGGCGCTCGCCGAGGCGGTGCGCGTCCTTGCCGAGGAGCCCGCTCGCGCCGAGCAATACGGCGCCGCGGGCCGTGGTTTCGCGAAGCGAAACACCCGCGAGAGCCAGGTGGCGAGCCTCGAGGCGATCCTGACGTCGGCGGTCGCCGGGTGAGCACGGCGCGGTGGTTCGCTCCGGAGCGGTCGGTCGCGGCCGCATGGGCCTCTGCCGTCGCGTGGCTCTGGCGCCTGGGGCCGCGAGCCGCAGAGCCGACGGCCGGGGCAGTGGGCTTCGGGACCAGCGCCGACGCGCGAGCGCTCGGCGAGCTTGTTGCCTCGGCTCGGCTCGCCGGCGCCGTGCTGCTCGACGGGGCCGAGGACGCCGGCAACGGCGGCGCCGTCTCGCGCGAGGGCAGGATCCTGACCGTCGACATCCATCCGGAGCTCGACTGGGGGACGGTCCGGGGCGCCTCCGCATACCCGGCAATGGCGGAGTTCGTCGTCGACGTCCTGGACGGGCCAATCGCCATGCTGCCCCCGATCGGCTGCCTGCGCATCGACGATTCGCCCGGAACCGCCCAGCGTCAGGTCCAGGGCACCGCAAAGGGCGACGCGTTTCAGGCGCGACGCTTCCGGAAGCTCATCCAGGCGTACCACCGGAACGAGTCCGTTCTCAACCTGGCGGTCGTCGCCAATGCGTTCGACGAGGAGCGCCGGTGGGTTCCAATGGACCGGGTTTGGCCAGACGCGATCGCCGCGATGCGAGCCGGTGTCGAGGCCGGCGCCTACGAGCCCGTCTGCCACGGCCTTCAGCACCTCGACACGGAGGAGCTCGCGCAGGGCCGCATCGAGTTCCGCGAGTTCGCGAGCCTCTCGGCGGAGGAGGCAGCGAGCCACATCGACAGGGCGCTCGCCTGGGCGGGCCGCGCCCTCGGCGAGCCGACGTCGTTCGTCGCGCCGGCCTGGGCCTACGGCGATCACGGCCGCCAGGCCGCGCACGCTCGCGGTCTCACGACGTGGTCGCGTCCGGTTGCGGGGCCGCTGATCGACGGCGCGGAGGTCCACGAGACGCTCTTCGGCGACCTCCCGGGGCTTCAGGGCATCGACTACGCGCCACTCGTCGCGCTGGCCGCCGCCGGCCTGCCGCCGACGGTCACGCTCCACGGCGGCCTCATCGACGGGCGCTCTGCCCGCCCGAGGCGCCTCGGCGACCTGCCCACGCTCGCGCGACTGGCGTACCGCCGCGATCTCGAGCGCCTGCCGGCGCTTGCGGGCGTCCGGTGGCTCGGCGCGACGGAGTACACCCGTCTGCTCCGGGCGCACTCGAGCACCGAGGTCGTCGGAGACGAGGTGCGGCTCGGTGATGGCGCGGCGGCGGTTCGCCTGGATCGCTCAGGCCGTACAGAGCTTGGGGCAACGCCGTGAGCCCGGCGCCTCGGAAGCTCCGCGTAATGACGATGCTCGACGAGGTCGGGCGGGTCGGTGGCGGCGAGACCGTCGCCCGCTGGATCGCGACAAGCCTCGATCAGGAGCGCTTCGAGAGCTGGGTGTGCGCCACCCGCTGGGACGAGGCGCAGCGCGCCGACCCGGTCGTCGCCGGCTTCCTCGAGGCTCTGGCCGACCGCGGTGGTCGCTTCCTGGGTCTTCCGCGCGACTCACGCCTTGCAGTCGGCGCCTGGCGTGGGTTCGTCTCGGGGCTGCGGCGCGAGCGCATCGACATCCTCCACGCCCACCTCTTCGGCTCCAGCTTCTGGGCGGCGCTCCTCGGCCCGGTTGGCCGGGTGCCGGTGATCATCGCCCACGACCACAACTGGTCCTTCGAGGGTCAGGCATCGCGCCGGCTCCTCGATCGCCACCTGATCAGCCCGAGGACGTCCGCCTACGTGACGGTCGCCGAGGAGAGCCGGCGGAAGATCATCGAGGTCGAGGGACTGGACCCGGACCACGTCCGCGTCGTGAAGAACGGGATTCCGGAAGTGGAGACGAGTGGACGCGCGAGAGCGCGCGCGGCACTCGGCCTCGCCGACGACGCGGCGGTCATCGGCACGGTGGCGGTCCTGCGGCCGGAGAAGTCGCTCGACGTGCTGGTCGAGGCGGTCGCCATCCTCGCTCCGAAGCGACCCGGCCTGCGCCTTCTGGTCGCCGGAGAGGGCCCGGAGAGGCCCCGCCTCGAGGAGCTGATCCGCGCCCGAGGGGTCGGCGACAACGTCACCCTCCTCGGCGTCCGCCATGACGTTCCCGACCTGCTCGACGCGTTCGACGTCGCCGTCTGCTGCTCGGCCTGGGAGGGCAGCCCGATCTCGGTAATCGAGTACATGCGAGCGGGCCTGCCCATCGTCGCCAGCGATGTCGGGGGGATCCCGAGCATGCTGGAGGCGGGGGTCGAGGGCGTCCTCGTGCCGGCCGGCGACCCGGCAGCGCTGGCGACGGGAATCGACGGCCTGCTGGCCGACAAGCCGCGCCGCGCCGCGATCGGCGAGCGGGCGCGGGAGCGCCAGCGCCGCGATTTCAGCCTCGACGCGATGATCCGTTCGATCGTGGAGCTCTACGACGAGCTCTGGCTCGCCCACGGAAGAGAGACGTCGTGAGCGCGACTGCGAACCGGTATGAGCTCGAGGCGATCGAGCGTCTCGAGGACCACGCCGAGGACTGGGCGCGCCTGGGGTCCGAGGCAGGTCACCCGTTCGCCACTCCCGAGTGGAGCCTCTGCTGGTGGCGCCGGATGAGCGCCGGGCGCGAGCTCTACAGCTTCGCGCTGCGCGACAGCTCGGGGGCCGTCATCGCAATCCTGCCGCTGTACGTCGCGGCCACCCGGCCGTTTCGCGTTGCGCGCTTCCTCGGCTACGGGGACCTGATGTCGCCGGTATGCGCTCCTTCGGATCGCGCCGCGACCGCTCGCGCGATGCTCGAGGTCACTCGGCGCCCGCACCGCTGCCGCGCCGTGCTGGCCGAGCGGATGCCGGCCGAGCAGGGGTGGGGCGAGCTTCTCGGCGGCCGGCTCCTGCGCACGGACAGCGTCCCGCTCCTGCGCACGAACGGGATGACGTGGGAAGAGTTCATGGCAACCAAGAAGCGCAAGTTCCGCGGCAACCTGCGTCGCGCCGAGGCCCGCCTCGTCGAGGAGCATGGCCTGGAGTTCCGCCTTGCGAGCGACCCGGACCGCCTCGAGGCCGACATGGGGGAGCTGTTTCGGCTCCACGGCCTGCGCTGGGGAGGAGAGACGACCGGGGTGTTCGAGGGCGAGCTTGCCGGCTTCCACGCCGACTTTGCAGCCGCGGCCCTGCGCCGCGGCTGGTTGCGCCTGTGGCTTGCTGAGATCGAGGGGCGGGCGGTGGCCGCCTGGTACGGGTGGCGCTTTGCCGGCGTCGACTGGCACTTCCAGAGCGGCCGGGACCCGGCCCACGACCGCCTGTCCGTCGGCACGACGCTGTTCGTGCACACGCTCCGCGCGGCGTTCAACGACGGGATGGAGGCCTACAACTTCCTGGCGGGCGACGAGGGCTACAAGCTGCATTTCGCCGGCGAGGACCCCGGCGCGGAGTCGCGGATCGTTGGCTCCGGGCCGATCGCGTCGGCTGCGGGCTTGCTGATCGCGGCTGCCGCGCGGATCCCGGCGGGCGCTCGACGCGGCGCGCTCCGGGCCGCTCGCCCCAGCTAGCCGCTGAAGGCCGCGGGCAGGGTCAGGGCCCGGCGTCCGCGTGTGCCGCCCGGCGGCGCGCTGTCAGCTTGCCGAGGACGGCGCCACGCAGCTCCCGGATTCGCGCGGGTTGCAGAATCGCGCTCAGGGCCAGGAACGCCGTCAGCACCAGGGTTCCCTCGAGCGCGAGGATCGCGGCTCCCCCGGCGGTCCCGTGCTCGGCAGCGTGAAGGACGAGGCGGTCCAGAGCTAGAACGGGCAGCGCCGCGGCGATCGCGGCCGCTGCGGAGGGCCAGATCTCGTTGATCATCGACGCGCGATGAAAGCCGATCTTCCGGTGCACGGTCTCGATCGCGTACGCCCCTGAGACGAGCGACGCGATCGAGAGTGCCGCAGCCACGCCGTTGAGCCCGAGTGGGAGCAGCACGCCCATCAGGGCGGCTGCCAGGAGCGTCGTGACGGTGTTCACTCGCGTGAGCAGGTCGGGCCTGCCGTGGGCCTTGAGGGCCTCGGAGGCCACGGACGTCACGCTGCTCATCGCTGGAAACAGGCACATCGCCATGGTGGCGCCGCCGGCGTTACGCCACACGTGCCCGAACAGGACCACCGCCAACGGTTGACCGACGGCCAGGAGCGTGAAGCCCGCGGGGAACGCGACGAACGACATCCATCCCAGCGAACGGTGGAAGGCGGCCTCGAAGCGGCCGAGCTCGTTCGCGATTCGGGAGAAGGCCGGGAAGAGCACGTAGGACCCGCCCGCGACCAGCGCCGTGTAGGGAGTGGAGGCCAGGCGGTAGCCGTAGCGGTACTGGCCGAGCGGCGCCGCTCCCAGGAACCGCCCGAGCCAGAGGGTGTCAGCCTGCTCCCCGATCCGGAGAATCGCGGACGCGACAAGGATGTGACGGCCGTAGGCGACGAGCTCGCGCCACATCCTGTAGGTGGCGAGGCGTGGCCGGGGCCGCCACCTTGCGAACGCCCACGAGAGGACGAGGTCGTTGACGGTGAACGCGTACTGGCCGATCACGAGTCCCCACGGCCCCAGCCCGTTCGCGGTTCCGATGACGGCGGCGATCCCGAACGCGATCACGCCCATGGGCTCGATCACCACCCTGCGGACGAACGAGAAGCGGCGCTGGAGCAGTGCGTCAGGGACGGTGGTGAGCGTCCTCAGGAAGATCACGCCGGACAGGGCGGCGGCAACGTGCTCGACGCGGGAGCTCTGGAAGAAGAAGCCGATGAGCGGCGCCGCCGCGAGCGACACCAGCGCGAAGACCAACCCGCCGGCTGCGCTCGACAGGAACGCGGTGTTCGCCGCCTCCTCCACTCGGTCGCGCCGGTAGATGAGGGCCGACATCATCCCCGACTCGCTGACCATCAGGCTGAGCCCGATGACCAGCGAGGCGGCCGCGAGGATCCCGAAGTCCGCGGGCTTCGCGAGCCGGGCCAAGGCGAGGTAGAAGCCGAGGTTCAGGACCTGCGCCAGCAGGTAGCCGCCTCCGGCGAGCCCGACGCCTCGCAGGACGGTGCGGCCGAGATTCGGCGGAAGGTCGCTCTCGGCGAGCGCCTTCTCGATCTCCTCGCCGCGATCCGGCGTCTCGGGCGGTGGCGTCATCGCATGGTGTGTGTGGGCGCGAGGGCACGCACAGCACGCTCAGGATAGGCCCGGGACATGCGGCACAGGCACGAGCGCGGCGGTCCGGCAAGCCGCCGCCCTGGACGTTTGTTCGAGCGGGGAACCGGACGTCCGTCCAGATCCGTGGCCGAATCCTGGCTTTTGGACACGGCGCGGCCGACCGGTTCCTTGCATGACCCTTTCCGCCAACAGCCACCCGACCGTCGTCAGCCTTCGAACGCTTATGGCCGTCATCGCGGTCTCGGCCTTCAGTCTCCTCGCCCTTGCCGGCTTCAAGCCCGCGTCAGCCGGCGCGACGACGAGCTGCACGGTGAGCAAGCTCTCCAGCTTCACCTCGAACGACCTGATGCCCGGCGCATGCTGGCGCCCTTACAGCGACTCGAGCCCCTTCAACACCCGAGTCCACGGCA
>JAWVFM010000174.1:0-3922 GCA_033856015.1 Solirubrobacterales bacterium | reverse complement strand
AGGACTGGAAGCGCGTCCTGAAGGTCTGCAACGAGCTCGAGACGGCGCCGCTGTGGATCGACGAGTCCTCGGACCTCTCGATCCTCGACCTACGCGGCAAGGCGCGGCGCCTCCACGCCCGCGAGATCGATGCCGGCCGCGGTGGCCTCGCGCTGATCATCGTCGACTACATACAGCTGATGCGCGCCGACGACCCGCGAATCAACCGCGTCGAGCAGGTCGGCCAGATGAGCCGCGGGCTGAAGCTCCTGGCGCGCGACCTGAAGGTGCCGATCATCGCCCTCTCTCAGCTCTCGCGCGCGCCTGAGCAGCGCACCGGGCGCGACAAGCGGCCGATCCTGTCCGACCTGCGCGAGTCCGGGAACCTGGAGCAGGACGCGGACATGGTCGCCTTCATCTACCGCGAGGACTACTACAAGAACTTCGACACCGAGGAGGAGAGCGAGGAGCGCCGGATCGAGCGCGAGGAGCTCGAGGGGATCGCGGAGCTCATCGTCCGCAAGAACCGCAACGGTCCCACCGACACGGTGAAGCTGGCGTTCAACAAGGAGTACGCGTCGTTCGTGACCCTCGCCAAGGCCGACCGCGGTCCCGGCGCGATGCACGGCATGGACTCGGGCGAGCCGCCCCCAATCGTCAGCGCTGCCGACGAGTGAGCGCTCAGGTCGAGACCCTGCGGACGCCGTGCCCGCTCGGCGTCTGTGACGGCAGCGGCTGGATCGTCGACGACGACCTCGCGTCGCCGTGCGAGTGCCGCGAGCGGCGGATTCTCCAGGCGCGGATGCGCGGCGTGAGCAAGACGCTCCCGGCGAAGTACCGCAGCGTCAGCTTCGACAGCCCCCCGGTCTCCGACATGGCGCGCGATCCGCGCACGCGCGCGGTTGTCAGCGGCGTTCGCGACTACACCGATCACCTCGAGGACAACCTCGCCGAGGGACGCGGCCTCTGGCTGTCAGGCGACGTCGGGACCGGCAAGACCACCCTTGCGATGCTCGTCTCCAAGCTCGCCCTCGAGGCCGGCCGGACCGTCGCGATCTACTCGCTGCCTCGGCTGCTGGCGCGAATCCGACGCACCTTCGACGCGACCGACGAGTCCTACCTCGGCTTCATGGACCGGCTCACGTCAGTGGACCTGCTCCACATCGACGACCTGGGGGCGGAGAAGCAGAGCGAGTGGGTGCTGGAGCAGCTCTACTCCCTGGTCGACGAGCGCTACGTCACCGAACGCTCGATGATCGTCACGACGAACCTGCCGTTCGAGAAGCTTTCGGAGCAGGTCGGCGAGCGCACGGTGTCGCGGATCGCCGAGATGTGCGAGCAGCTGCCGCTCTTCGGCGACGATCGGCGCTACGCCGCTTAGCCCGCCGCCTCGGCGATCCGCATAATTCACTGCTGCCATGCCAGGAATCGCCATTGTCGGCACCCAGTGGGGTGACGAGGGAAAGGGAAAGGTCACGGACCTGCTTGCGGAGCACGCCGACGTCGTCGTGCGCTTCCAGGGCGGCAACAACGCCGGCCACACGATCGTCCGTGACGCCGAGGAGTTCAAGCTCCACCTGATCCCCTCGGGGATCCTCTACCCGGGCAAGCGCTGCGTGATCGGTAACGGCGTCGTGATCGACCCGGGCGTCCTGATCGCGGAGCTCGATGCTCTTCGCCAGCGCGGCATCGACATCTCGAGCTTGCGGATCTCCTCGAACGCACACGTGATCATGCCCTACCACGTGATGCTCGACACGGCCGGCGAGGCCAAGCTCGGCAAGCTCGAGATCGGCACGACCAAGCGAGGCATCGGCCCCGCCTACGCCGACAAGTCGGCCCGGCTCGGAATCCGCATCCAGGACCTCCTCGACGGCAAGATCCTCCGCAAGAAGATCCTCGCCGCGCTCGAGCCGAAGCGCCAGATGCTCCGCCCGTTCGAGCGCGACCCGGAGCTGGACCTGCACACGATCGCCGAGGACTACCTTCGCTACGGTCACCGCCTGGAGCCGCACGTCGCCGACACCGCCCGCCTTTGCTGGGAGGCCCTGGACTCGGGCAAGACCGTGATCTTCGAGGGCGCGCAGGCAGCGCTCCTCGACCTCGACCACGGGACCTATCCTTTCGTCACTTCGTCGAACCCGATCGCGGGGGCGGCGTGCGTCGGCGCCGGCGTTGCCCCCAGCGACATCAACGAGGTCTGGGGCGTCGCCAAGGCATACGCCACGCGCGTCGGCGCCGGCCCGTTTCCAACCGAGCTCGACGACGAGATCGGCGAACAGATCCGCAAGCGCGGTGGCGAGGTCGGCACCACGACCGGCCGGCCGCGTCGCACGGGCTGGCTCGACCTGGTCGCGCTTCGCTACGCCTCGCGCCTGAACGGGCTGACCTCCCTGGCGATCACCAAGCTGGACGTGCTCTCGGGTTTCGATCCGATTCGTGTGGCAGTCCGCTATCGATCAGGAGAGGGCGCCCGTCTCGACGAGTTCCCCTACCACCAGTCCGTCCTGCACTTCGCGAAGCCCGAGTACGAGGAGCTCCCCGGCTTCGAGGGCGATATCGGAGCCTGCCGGACGGAGGCCGATCTGCCGCGCGAGGCGCGCGAGCTCATCGAGTTCATCAGCGAGAACGCCGGCGCACCCGTCCGCCTGGTCGGCGTCGGCCCGGGCCGCGAGCAGGTGATCTGGATGGGCGAAGAGGCCGGGTCCAGGCTCCGGGCCGCTTAGGTCCCAAATACACTCCGCCGCCGTGTTCGAGAAGGTCCTGGTCGCCAACCGCGGGGAGATTGCGATTCGCGTCGCGCGCACGCTGCGTGAGATGGGAATCGGCTCGGTTGCCGTGTACTCGGAGGCCGATCGCGACACGCCGGCCGTGCGCTTCGCCGACGAGGCGTTCCTGATCGGGCCCGCATCGCCGGCGGAGAGCTACCTGAACATCGAGAAGATCATCGACGTCGCCAAGCAGGCCGGCGCCGATGCGATCCACCCGGGCTACGGCTTCCTGGCTGAGAACGCGGGATTCGCGACGGCTTGCGAAAAGGCCGGGATCGTCTGGATCGGCCCGCCCGCGAGCGCGATCGAGGCGATGGGGTCGAAGACCCGCGCCCGCGAGCTGATGCAGAAAGCCGGCGTGCCGATCGTGCCCGGCTCCACCGAGGCCTCGCCGAACGTCGCGGCCGCGAAGAAGGCTGCCAAGAAGATCGGCTACCCCGTCGCGTGCAAGGCCGCAGGCGGTGGCGGCGGGAAGGGCTTCCGGGTGGCAGCCACAGAGGACGACCTGGCCGAGGCGTTCGAGGGCGCGGCGCGCGAGGGCGAGAAGTTCTTCTCGGATCCGACCGTCTCCCTGGAGCGCTACCTGGAGGACCCGCGGCACGTCGAGGTCCAGGTGCTCGCGGACTCGCACGGCAACGTGATCCATCTCGGCGAGCGCGACTGCTCGATCCAGCGTCGCCACCAGAAGCTGATCGAGGAGGCGCCCGGCCCGCACGTCGACGCGCAGATGCGCGAGCGGATCGGCAAGATCGCCACCGACGCGGCGCTCGCAGTCGACTACCGCGGCGCCGGGACGGTCGAGGGGATGCAGGTCGGCGACGAGTACTTCTTCCTCGAGATGAACACCCGCGTCCAGGTCGAGCACTGTGTGACCGAGATGGTCACGGGCATCGACATCGTCCGCGAGCAGGTCCGGATCGCGGCTGGCGAGCCCCTCTCGATAGCGCAGGACGACGTGGAGCTCCGAGGGCACGCCATCGAGTGCCGCATCAACGCCGAGGCCGCCCACAAGAACTTCGCTCCGGCGCCGGGCAGGATTGACAGCTACATAGAGCCGGCCGGGCCGGGCGTGCGCGTCGACTCCGGGCTCGAGGCGGGCTCGGAGGTGACCCCTCTGTACGACCCGATGGTCGCCAAGCTCATCGTCTGGGACGCCGACCGCGAGCAGGCCA
>JAWVFM010000173.1:0-8775 GCA_033856015.1 Solirubrobacterales bacterium | reverse complement strand
GGCCGGCCACTACGGGCGCAAGTCCGGGCGCGGCTTCTACGACTACTCGGGCGACGCGCCGGTCGCCGCCGACCTGCCCGCTTGACAGACGATCTCCAGGCGGCGCTCGAGGCTGCGTACGCCGGCGGCCCGGAGCGCCACCACGAAAAGACGGCCGAGCAGGGCAAGCTGCCGGTCCGCGAGCGGGTGGCGCGGCTCGTTGACCCCGAGTCGTTCGCCGAGGAGGCGCTCCTCGCGAACTGGGACTCCGAGGGACTGGGCGCCGACGGCGTCGTCACCGGGCTCGCCCTGGTCGGCGGCCGAAAGGTCGCCCTCATGGCGAACGACCCGACCGTCAAGGCAGGCTCCTGGGGGCCGAAGACCGTCGAGAAGATCCTTCGCATCCAGGAGCGGGCCCTCAAGCTCGAGGTCCCGATGGTCTACATGGTCGACTCCGCCGGCGCGCGGATCACCGACCAGGTGAAGATGTTCCCGGGCCGGCGCGGAGCCGGGCGGATCTTCCACAACGAGGTCCGGATGTCGGGAGCCGTGCCTCAGGTCTGCGTCCTCTTCGGCCCCTCCGCGGCGGGCGGCGCCTACATCCCGGCCTTCTGCGACGTCGTGATCATGCGCGAGGGCAACGCCTCGATGTACCTCGGCTCGCCGCGGATGGCCGAGATGGTGATTGGCGAGAAGGTGACCCTCGAGGAGATGGGCGGGGCCAAGATGCACACCGGGGTCTCCGGCTGCGGGCACTTCCTGGCAGCAAGCGACGACGACGCGATCGACGTCGCCCGGCGCTACCTCTCCTACATGCCGCAGAACTGGCGCGAGGCACCGCCTGCCGCGCCGCCGGCGGCTCCGGGCTCCGAGCGCGCCGTGGCGGAGATCGTCCCGGAGGACGAGAAGACCGCCTTCGACGTCAAGGACCTGATCGCGGCGCTGGTCGACGCCGGGTCCTTCTTCGAGATCCACGCGAGGTGGGCCAGGGAGCTCGTCACCGGCTACGCCAGGCTCGACGGGCAGGTTGTCGGGATCGTCGCCAACCAGCCGAAGTTCAAGGGCGGGGTCCTCTTCGTCGACTCCGCGGACAAGGCGGCCCGCTTCATCTGGACGTGTAACGCGTTCAACGTGCCGCTCCTCTTCCTTGCGGACGTGCCGGGCTTCATGATCGGCACCGACGTCGAGCGCCAGGGCATCATCCGCCACGGCGCCAAGATGATCTCGGCCGTCTCGGAGGCGACGGTCCCGAAGATCTCGGTGATCGTGCGCAAGGCCTACGGCGCCGGGCTCTACGCCATGGCGGGGCCCGCGTTCGAGCCCGATTGCTGCATCGCGCTCCCGACGGCGTCGATCGCGGTCATGGGACCGGAGGCAGCTATCAACGCGGTCTTCTTCAACCAGATCCAGGCCATCGCCGACGAGGACGAGCGCGCCGAGTTCGTGGAGAAGAAGCGCACGGAGTACGCCGCCGACATCGACATCCTTCACCTGGCGTCTGAGCTCGTGGTCGACGCCGTGATCGAGCCCGGCGCTCTGCGCACGGAGCTCGTTCGCCGCTTCGCCTTCGCCGCGGGCAAGGACCGAAGCTTCGCCTCGCGTCGCAACCCGGTCACGCCTGCCTAGATTTACCAGCGGTTGAGCGCTTCCCGCTACCGTCCTGGCATGCGTCGGGACGTTAAATCGCCTGCAATTGCAGCGCTCGCCTGCCTGGCAGGTCTCGCGATGTTGCTCGTCACTGCCTACGCCATCGCCCCGTTTCCGAGCGCCGATGCAACCGCGCTGAACGGGCTGGAGGCGCTTCAGGGGCCGGTGGCGACGCCGGTCCTGACGTTGGTCGCGCACACCGGCGACCCGATCCCGCTCGCGCTGATGCTGGCCGCGATTGTCGCCGTGGGCTTCCGGCTCGGCCGCCGCCGCCAGGCGTTCGCCGCCGCGGGGGCCGTGATCGGAGCGAACGTTGCCACCCAGATCCTCAAGATCCTGTTGGCGCACCCGCGTTTTCACCCGGTCCTGGGCGTCAACCAGCTCGCAGCGACAGCCTTCCCCAGCGGCCATGCCACTGCGGCCATGTCGATCGCGCTGGCGGCGGTGATCGTCTGCCCGGCGAAGCTGCGCCCCCGGGTCGCGCCGGTCGCAGCGCTCTACGCGCTGGCGGTGGCCACGTCGATCCTCGTCCTCGGCTGGCACTTCCCGAGCGACGTCCTGGGCGGCTTCATGGTCGCCGCGGTGTTTGCCTTCGGGGCGGTGGCGGCTGCCAGGCAGCTCGCAGACCGCGACGGAGCGCGATCCGGGCCACTCACGGCTCGCGTGGCTCTCCCTCCGCCTTCCTTCCTGCTCGCCGGCATGGCGATCGTCGCGACCGTGGCCGTTGCCAGGCACGGCGACCTCGTCCAGTTCGCCCGCGACCACACGAGCGCCGCCGCGGCGCTCGCTGCGGTGACTGCCGCCTGCGGGGTGCTCCTCGTGGGCGCCAGCCGCTTCGCCGACCGCTGAAGAAGCGGCTCCTTGAGGTTCCGTTGAGCCTGGCTTATAAAGTCCCGGCTGATGTCAAAGCTTGCACTTCTCGGCGGCCGCTACCTCCTCGGCCTGTCGATCGCCCAGGGTGGAGAGCGCGTGGAGGTCGACGTGCACGGAACGCGCGTCGAGGCGCTCGATTTCGGCGCGTACGTCGTGCTCTCGAGACACGGTCACGAGGGCTACGTGCCGCCTGACAAGATCAACCACCCGGCCAACCTCGGCGCGCTGCGCGAGCTCGGCTGCAGCCGGGTGCTGGCGATCGGCTCCGTCGGCTCGCTGCGGCCGGAGCTCAAGGTGGGAACGCTCGTCTGCCCGAGCGACTTCATCGCCTTCGGCTCGAGCCCGACCACGTTCGGCGACGAGCGTGCGCACATCGTCGCGGAGTTCGACGAGCGCTGGCGCAAGCACGTGCGCCGCAGCTGGAAGGAGTGGGGCGAGGCCGACCTCCACGACGGCGGCGTCTACTGGCAGTCGGTCGGCCCGCGTCTCGAGACCCGCGCGGAGATCAAGCTGATCGCGAACTCCGCGGACCTCGTCGGCATGACCCTCGGGTCGGAGTGCACGGTCGCCTGCGAGCTCCACATGCGCTACGCGGCGGTCTGCGTCGTCGACAACCTCGCCAACGGGATCGCCGCCAAGCGGCTGACGATCGAGCGCCTCGAAGCCGGCCGCGCTGCCAACGAGGAGCTCCTGGGCTCGGAGCTCTCCGCCGTGGTCCATCCGCTCGCCGACGACGTGTCGAGCGAGGACAAGGTGCTCGACACTCCGGAGCGCCTGCCGAAGTTCCATCGCGACCGCGCCGGCGCGCCCCCGATCGGCTGACGGTTCGCTCGCCGCCACGGCGAGCGCGATAATCGGCGCGTGAGCGGACTCGCGATCGCAGGCGCCCAGCAGAATGGCGCCACGGTGGGCCTGCGCTGCGAGGACGGCGTGATCGAAGCCATTGGACCGGACGTGCGCCCGGCGGCGGGCGACGAGGTCATCGACGCCGCTGGGACGGCCCTCCTCCCTGGGTTCGTGAACGCCCACACGCACGCGGCGATGACGCTGTTTCGCGGCCACGCGGACGACCGGCCGCTCATGGAGTGGCTGGAGCGGTTCATCTGGCCGGTCGAGAAGCGGATGGCCGACGACGACGTCTACTGGGGAACGCGCCTCGCCTGCATCGAGATGATCGCCGGTGGCACGACGTGCTTCTGGGACATGTACTGGCACGCCGAAGCAACCGCGAGGGCGGTCGAGGACGCGGGGCTGCGGGCCGTCGCGGCTGCGCCGCTCATCGACGATTGCGACCCGGCGAAGTCGGAGCGTGCCTGCAGCGATGCCGAGCAAAGCCTGGAGCGGATCGCCGCCGCCGGAGGGTCGCTCGCCCGGCCCGGCTTCGCGCCGCACGCGATTTACACCGTTTCGCCGGAGTCGCTTCGCTGGGTTGCCGAGCGGTCCGAGGAGCTCGGCCTGCCGGTGCAGATCCACGTCTCCGAGACCCAGGCCGAGGTGGAGGGTTGCCTCGAGGCCCACGGGGTGAGGCCCGCCTTCCACCTCGACGCCGTCGGGCTCCTCGGCCCGAAGACGATCCTCGCCCACGGCGTCTGGTTGGACGATGCCGAGCTCGAGCTCATCGCTGCGCGCGGCGCGACTGTCGTCACCAACCCCGTCGCCAACATGAAGCTCGCGGTCGGCGGGGTCTTCCCGTACCTGGCGGCGCGCGATCGCAAGGTCCCGATGGGCCTGGGCACGGACGGCGCGGGCTCCAACAACTCGCTAGACGTGCTCGCGGACGCCAAGGCGTTCGCTCTCCTGCAAAAGCATGTGGCCAACGATCCCGCGGCCGTCACCGCGGGCGAGACGCTGCGGCTGGCGGTCGGTGCCATGTCGCCGCTGCTGGCCGGCGGCGGCCTGGAGGTCGGGGCGCCGGCTGACTTCCTGCTGGTCAGGCTCGACTCGCCTGCGCTGAGCGTCGGCGCCTTCGACGCCGGGTTGGTCTACGCCGCGTCCGGCGCGGTCGTCGACACCACCGTGGTGGCGGGAAGGGTGCTGATGCGGGCCGGCGTCATCGAGGGCGCGGCCGAGGTCGTTGCCCGCGCACGCGAGCGCGCGCGCGGGCTCGGGCTGGACACGCCCGCCCCGTCGATGGCCGAATGACTAGGGGGTCGGCGCTCCAACCGCAGCGAGCAGGGCGACCGCGATCACGGCGCCCACGCTGATTCCCACCAGATACGTGACCACCAAGCGCAGGGCGGCTATCCGGCCGTAGGCCAAGCGGTTGAACGTCGAGCTCATCGCAAACCTCTCTTTCTTGTGCCGACGGGGTTAGCTGACGGGCTCGCGCTGAAAGAGTTGCGCTACGGCTTGCGCCGATTCGCCCCGGATCCGCTGGGTGGCGGACCAACTGGTTCCCCCGCTCGGCCGCGTCGCGGCCGACTAGGCGGTTTCGATTGCGGCGATCACGGTATCGAATCCCGACGACGTCCATGTCGCTCAGGTCGATCGCGACGCATACTCGACAAACCAGTCGAGCGCCGCCGGGTTGGCGAGCGAGTCCCGGCTGGCTGCCCTGTCGACCGGAGTGCCCATGAGGATGCGCTTCACCGGCACCTCGAGGACCTTCCCGGAGAGCGTTCGCGGCACCTCCTCGATCTGGATGATCTCGTTCGGGACGTGCCGGGGCGAGCACTCGGTTCGGATGCGGCGCTTGATCTCCGCCGTCAGGTCGGCGTCGAGCTCGACCCCCTCGCGCAGCACGACGAACAGGGGCATCCAGCCCTCGGTCCCCGGGCGTGGCAGGTCGATGACCAGCGAATCGGTGACCTGGTCCACCGCGGCAACGGCCCGGTAGATCTCGCTCGTGCCCATGCGGATGCCGCCGCGGTTAATGGTCGAGTCCGAGCGCCCGTAGATGATCGCCGTGTCGCGCGAGGTGATCTCGATCCAGTCACCGTGGCGCCAGACGCCTGGGAAGTGCTCGAAGTAGCTGGCGTGGTAGCGCGAGCCGTCCTCGTCACCCCAGAAGAAGACGGGCATGGAGGGCATCGGCGCGGTGATCACCAGCTCGCCGACCGTGTCGATCACCGGCCGGCCGGCGTCGTCGTAGGCCTCGACACGGGCGCCGAGCGCGCGACCCTGGAGCTCGCCGCGGTAGACCGGCAGGATGGGCACGCCGCCCACGAAGGCCGTGCAGACGTCGGTGCCGCCGCTGGTGGAGAAGAGCCAGGTGTCGGCTCCGAGCTCCTCGTAGATCCAGTCGAAGCCCTCAGGGGACAGGGGAGAGCCGGTCGAGCCGAGCGCCCGCAGCGCCGAGAGGTCGCGGCCGCCGCCCGGTTTCACGCCCTCCTTCATGCAGGCGGCGACGAAGCTCGCGCTGGTGCCGAACGTGGTGATCCCGGCGTCCGCGGCGAGGTCCCAGAGGACGCTCATGTCCGGATACCCCGGGTTGCCGTCGTAGAGGGCGATCGACGCCGGGCTGAGCAGCCCGGAGACGAGGAAGTTCCACATCATCCAGCCAGTGGTGGTGAACCAGAAGAGCCGGTCGCCCTCGCGGAGGTCGACATGGAGGTTCAGCTTCTTCAGGTGCTCGATGAGGATGCCGCCCTGCGACTGCACGATCGGCTTCGGCAGCCCCGTCGTCCCGGACGAGTAGAGGACCCAGAGGGGGTGCTCGAACGGCACGCGCTCGAAGGCGAGCTCCGCGCCCGCCCCGGAGGCGAGCAGGTCGCCCCACGTGATCGCGTCGCGGAGCGGGCTCAGGTCCACGTCCGGGTCGAGGTAGGGGACCACCACCGTGCGCTCGAGGGAGGGCATTGCCTCCTGGAGGCCGGCCAGCACGTCGCGGCGGTCGAACTCCCGGCCGCCGTAGCGGTACCCGTCGACGCAGAGCAGGACCTTGGGCTCGATCTGCGCGAAGCGGTCGACCACCGACCCGGCGCCGAAGTCCGGCGAGCAGCTCGACCAGATCGCGCCGACCGAGGCGGTGGCGAGAAACCCGACGACGGCCTCCGCGATGTTCGGCAGGTACGCGGCGACGCGGTCGCCGCGCTCGACGCCGAGCGAGCGCAGCCCGGAGGCGAGCGCGGCCACCTGGCGCTTCAGCTCTCCCCACGGAAGCTCGGCGAGCTCGCGGCCTTCCGCGGCCGACACGAGTGCGACCGCGTCGTCGTCACGGTCGCGGAAGACGTGCTCGGGGTAGCTCACCTCGGCTCCCGCGAACCATCCCTTCGGGGGCATCTCGCGGCTGGCGAGAACCTCCGGACGCTTCCCGTTCGAGATCACGCCGAAGTAGTCCCAGATCGACGCCCAGAAGGCCTCGATCTCGGTCGAGGACCAGTCCCAGAGTGCCGCGTAGTCTGCGAACCGCAGCCCGCGCTCGGCCTCCAGCCAGCGCATGTAGGCGGTCATCGAGGATTCCTCGATCGCCGCGGCAGACGGCGCCCAGAGCAGGTCCGGGCCGGGTTTGGCCACGGATGCGTCGGTGCCGTCTTCCGCCATCGGCGCGGAGTATCCCGGAGGGCGGCGGTCGGACGACCTACGCGGTGCGCCGGGCCAGGTCCCTGTCCAGGGCCCTGACCAGCTCGAGCGCGAAGCCCTGGGCACGGTCGAGCGCCTCCGGGCTCACGGCGCTCGGGACGTCCGTGGGGAGGTGGTAGTGGGGCGGCAGGAGCTCACCCGCCTCGACGCACGTGATGGTGGTCGCCGGATAGCCCGCGAGGCTGGCGGGAAGCGCGTCCGTGGCGAACCCGGTGCGCAGCGCCTGCGCGCCGAAGCGGTCGCCGTTCTCGCGGTCCGCGGTGGCGATGGCGTCGCAGAGCTCGAGCAGGCGGCTGTCCGCGTCGATGCTCACCGCCAGCCCCTCCGACGCGATGAACCGCACGTCCCCGCCGCCGACCGAGTCGATGTTGAGGAAGTAGGTGCTCTCCTTCTCGAGGCTCTTGCGGTGGCGTCGGAGGAACCCATGCATTCCCTCCATGAGGGACTCCTCGCCGCCGGTGAGGAGCACCCAGACGTCGAGGCGCGCCGGCGGATCGGCGTCGAGCGCTTGGGCGAGCCCGAGCGCCGTCGCCACGCCCGACGCGTTGTCGTTGGCGGCCGGCACGACGCCGGAGAGCTGGACTTCGACCAGAGCGAAGATCCCGACCAGGAGCACCAGCGTGAACGGAAGCTGGAGGAAGGAGACGCCGTTGCTGTCCGCGCCGGCCAGCCTGAAGCCCAGGATGGGCAGGAGCACGGCGGCGGACCAGAACAGGTAGCGAAACGGCCCGAACGGAAACGGGAGGAGCGAGTCAAGCCGCTTGGCGAGCCGGACGCGCCTGGGCCGAAACGACGAGCCGGTTCGACCAGCGTCGAGATGCGCGGTGAGGATCAGGCGGGCGGGAGCGTCGGGCCGGGCGCCGCGGGCGACGACGTTCTGGGAGGCCCGGCGGAAGAACAGGCGGCGGAGCACGTAGAAGCGGGCGTTCAGGTCCAGGTACATGGAGGTTGCCGCGAGCAGGACCATCGCGAAGCCGGCGGGCGGCGACGCGATCGACACCAGGCTTCCCGCAAAGGCGAGGAAGCAGTGAAAGGCCTCCACGAGCGGCATCTGCGGGTGGACGTAGAACGGCTCGACGTCAACCCTGCGGCCCGTCCCCCGAAGGCGCTCGGCGAGCCGGTTGGCGGCGCGGCGCTCAGCGTCGCTTCCGGCCAGCCGGTTCTCGAACGAGCACAGCTCGCGGATCGTCTCCATGCGCTCGTCGCCGGACACTCGCCGGTGATTATCGCGGCTATCGTTGCCACCCATCCGTTTTGGCCGGAGTGGAGGAACGGCAGACTCGCGCCCCTCAAAAGGGCGTGCTCGAAAGGGCGTGTGGGTTCGAATCCCACCTCCGGCATTTGCGGGCGTTTCGCTCGCCCGTCGTGTACCACCGTACACGTAGGCAATACACTCCCCGCGTGCCCGCGGCGGAAGCCACGCACGGAAGGTCCAGCCGAGCCCCGCGCGGCGCCCGGCGGCTGGAGCTGCTGGACGCGACGCTGCGCGTGGTCGCTCGCGACGGGCCGAACGCGGCAAGCCATCGTGCCGTCGCCGCCGAGGCCGGTGTCCCGCTCGGCTCGACGACCTACTACTTCAGCTCCCGCGAGGAGATGCTCCAGGAGGCGCTTCGCCATGCGGCGTCGAATGAGGTGGCCAGGATCCGCGCCCGGGTCGAGTCGCTGGCGTCGCATACTCCGGCGAGCGTCGACTGGACCGCCGTGCTGATCACCTGGGTGCTCGACCAGCTTCGCCCGGGTCGGGTGCCGCTGCTG
>JAWVFM010000172.1:0-5097 GCA_033856015.1 Solirubrobacterales bacterium | reverse complement strand
CGGCGATCAGCACGTTCGCCGGCTTGACGTCGCGGTGCACGACCCCGTTTCTGTGCGCGTAGTCGAGCGCGCTGGCGATCGCTTCCAGGATCGGCAGAAGGCGCTCGCTGGCCATCCCGTCGCCGATCAACTCCGAGAGCGGCCTGCCGTCCACGTGCTCCATGACGATGAAGACGCCGTCGTCGGCCGTGACGGTGTCGAAGATCATCACCATGTTCGGGTGCGCGAGCGACGCGCCCAGCCGCGCCTCGCGTCGCAACCGGCCGGCGTCGGCGGCGGAGCCGTCGGTGTGGACTCGCTTGACGGCCACCTCTCTGCCGAGGACCTCGTCCTCGGCGAGGAACACCGTCGCCATCCCACCGGAGCCGATCCTCGGGCCCACGCGGTAGCGGCCGGCGAGGAGCTCTCCGCGGCTGATCTCTTCAGTGACAGGCATCCAGGTCTCCACGTGCACTACCCGTCCGAGCCCATGGATAACTACGGATTCGTCGCAACCGCTCGTGCCGAACCGCACCCGCCCTGGTGCGGCCCGGCGGGGCGGTTCAGCTGCCGCGTATGCGTCAGATCGTGGTCCGGCCCGGCCTGTTCGTGAAGAACAGCCAGAGCGCGACGAGCGCGAGGATGAAGATGAGCGGGTGAATGACCACCCCGCCTGCGATGGCGATTGCGAGCAAGATGATGGCGAGCAGAAGCATCCGATCTCCTTTCCTTGAGCCCCCTTCATGGCGGCTTTCACCGACCGATACCCACCCGCGATCCGGTTGAATCCCCTTCAGGCCCGATAGGCTCCAGGTGTGGGGCGAATTTCACGCCTGGGAGGCTTGGGAGCAATCGTCGCGGCCCTCGCGCTGCCTGCGGCCGCCAGCGCGGCAGGCCCGTTCACGCACGGCGTCACCGCCGGTGAGATCACCCAGAGCTCGGCGGTGGTGTGGGCGCAGACGAAGGCGGCGGTCAAGGTTTCTGCAGAGGTCGACACGCAGTCGAACTCCCGCGCACAGGGCTCTGGGGTCACCCCGCTCAAGACGTCAGCGGCCAAGGACTTCACCGTCCAGCACAAGTTCACGCACCTGAAGCCCGGCACTCGCTACAGCTACAGGTTCTGCGCCGGCAAGCAGTGCAGCGACACCGGCCACTTCGAGACCGCGCCGAAGCCCTCGCAGTCGAAGACCATCCACTTCGCCTACTCCGGCGACGAGAGCGCCGTCGCCGCGAAGGGCCAGCACAAGCCCTTCTGGGGGAACTTCAAGGCGTTCAAGTCGATGGCCGGCGAGCACAACGACTTCAACATCGACTTCGGCGACACGATCTACTCCGACCCCGAGGTCCCGAACATCAAGACGGCGACGACCGTCAAGCAGAAGTGGGGGATGTACCGCAAGAAGCTCTCGGTGCCGAACCAGGTCGCGGTGCGCGAGTCCACCGGCCTCTACAACCACTGGGACGATCACGAGTTCGTCAACGACTTCTCGAAGGCCGAGAACGGCGTGAAGCTCTACAAGGCCGGCGTCACGGCTTTCCGCGACTACGAGCCAGTCACCTACTCGAAGCGCAACGGCATCTACCGGACCTTCCGGTGGGGCAAGAACCTCGAGGTCTTCTTCCTCGACATGCGCTCGTTCCGAAGCGCGAAGGCCTCCGCCCATCACGTCTGCGACAACGGCGGCTCGCCCGACCTGGCCCCCACCGCGCCGCAGTCGACGCGCAACGTCTTCTCGGCGCTGGTGCCGTCGCTCGCGAATCCGCCGCCGCCGGCCTGCCTGACCGCGATCAACGACCCGCAGCGAACGATGCTTGGCCACCGCCAGTACAACCGCTTCCTTGCCGACGTCAGCTCCTCCACCGCCAAGTGGAAGGTCGTCATGACCGAGGACCCGATCCAGCAGTTCTACGCGCTGCCCTATGACCGCTGGGAGGGCTATGCGTACGAGCGCGTCCAGCTCCTCAACGACCTGTCGGCCGCGAATGTCCAGAACCTCGTCTTCATGACCACCGACACGCACGCCGCCCTGGCGAACGTGGTGCGTTACCGGACGCTCGCGGGCGACTCGGCGCCATCGAACGTCCCGGTCGGCTCGCCGCCCCTCGACACGCCCTACAACGACTACGTCATCGGCCCGGTGGCGACCAAGCCCTTCTGGCAGGAGATCGACGACACGACTGGCAACCCCAACGCCGGGCCGCTCGTCTCGTCGGCCTTCTTCAAGCCCGCACCGCCGAGCGGCATGGGCATGTTCTGCGCCCAGGGCGGCGTCAACAGCTACGCCGAGGTCACGGCATCCGCCACGCAGCTGAAGATCGCCTACAAGGACCAGAACGGCCACACGCTGCTCGACAGCGACAACACCACCCCCTGCGGCCCGTACTCGATCCCCGCGAACTGACGCGAGGCCGCCGGCGCGGTCTCGTAGCGTGGTCGCGGACGGTCGCTCAGCCGGCTGCGCCGACCGGATCGAGGACGACGACGGGGATCTCGCGCCCGTCCGTTCGCCCCTGATAGGTCTCGTACCCGGCGTAGAGGTCGTTGACCCGCTCCCAGAGCTGGTCGCGCTCCTCGCCGGCGGCGACCCTCGCGGTGTAGTCGCCGGTGTGGCCCCCGCGCCGCAGGAACGACACGTCGGGATGAGCCTTCAGGTTATGGAACCAGGCCGGGTGGCGCACGTTGCCCGCGTTCGAGGCGACGAGGATGACGCGGGCGCCGTCATCGACGTAGAGGAGCGGCGTTTCGCGGTGCTGCCCGGACCGCGCGCCGGTGGTCCCGAGCAGGCCCACCGGCTGGCCGACGAACATCCCGAACCGCCCGCGGGTGGCTTTGAGCAGACGGCGGTCGATCGGGTTCGCGATGGTCACGGCGAACCAGCCGCCGAACCGCGTCTGCGCGAATGCCTCGGCGCGGCGGTCCCACCAGGACAGCTGTCTCGTCCGCGGCGGGCTCATGCTTCAAACCTAGATGATCCAGCGGCCCCTGGAGCTAAAGACGCCGGCCACGGGAGCCGATATGTTCGGCGGATGGACAACCGAGTCGAACGCATCGTGCTCGAGACCGATCGTCACCTGATCACCGGCGATCTCACCATGCCCAAGGACGGGTACCGCAGCCGGCTCTCCGACTTCCTGAACCGGGGGGACATCGACTTCGTCCCGCTGGTCAGCGTCGAGGTTCGGCCGATCGAGGGCGGTGACGCGGTGGCTCACGAGTTCCTCGCCGTGGCGCGCACCCACATCCAGCTCGCCTACCACCACAAGAACGGCGACCAGTAGGGGCTACGGGCTCAGGACGATCTTGAGCGCCTCGTGGCGGTCGTAGATCCCGTAGGCCTCGGCCGCATCGTCGAGCGCCATGTGGTGCGTGACCAGCGGCGCGGGGTCGAGAGTCCCGGCGGCCAGCGCCTCGAGCACGGGGTCGACGTGCTTAATGACGTTCGCGTGACCGGTCTTCAACGTGAGCGCCTTGATCCAGACAAGGCCCATGTGCAGGTTGATCCGTTCGGTGTACGCGCCGGTGGCCGAGACCGTGCCCACCTTCCGGGCCAGCCGGCAGGCGAGCTCGAGCGCGTCCGGGTGGCCGACCGCGTCGATCGCGGCATCCACGCCGCGCCCCTCGGTCCCGGCCTTCACCTCGCTGCGAACGTCCGACTCCGTCAGATGAAGCGGCTGCCCGCCGAAGGATTCCGCCATCGCGAGGCGTTCGGCGACGGTGTCGATTGCGAAGACGCGCTCGGCCCCGGCGGCGCGCGCCGCCTGGACGGCGCAGAGCCCCACCGGGCCCAGGCCGAGGACGGCAACCGAGTCGCCCTCGCCGACCCCGGTCTCGACGACCGCGTGGTAGCCGGTGCCCATCACGTCGCCGGCGAACAGGGCGACGTCGTCGCTGAGGCCCTCGGGCACCTTGCGGAGCGCCAGGTCGGCGTTCGGGACCAGGAGCAGCTCGGCCTGCGCGCCCTGAAGGGACCCGAGAGCGGCGCCGTGGCCGAAGACCCTGCCGTGGTCGCACTTGTGAAAGTCGCGGCGCAGGCAGAAGAAGCACTCGCCGCAGGCCGTGCAGTAGGTCCCCAGCACGCGGTCTCCCGCGGCCACACGGCCGACCTCGTCGCCCGCGGCGAGAACCGTCCCGACGAACTCGTGCCCGATCGTGAAGCCGGGCTCGATCGCCACTCGCCCGTGGTAGATGTGGAGGTCGGAGCCGCAGATCCCGCTGGCCTCGACGCGGACGATGGCGTCGCCCGGGCCCTCGAGCTCCGGGTCCGGCTTCTCGTCGACTCGCACCTCGCCAGGCGATTGAAAGGTGACTGCCCTCACCGGCCGGACTCTACGCGCCGCGCCCGCGCGCTGATCCTGAAAGACTTTCAGCGACGCCTCCCACGCCGATGCGGCATATGATCGTCGCGCGCCCTTGGGAAGGGCGCCGCGGATGGTGAGGGAATGACCGATAAGTCGACGGCTGTGCTCGTGACCGGATGCTCGAGTGGCATCGGCCACGCGACGGCCACGCGCCTGGCGGCCAATGGGCACACCGTTTACGCGACCGCGCGCCGGCTCGAGTCCATCGCGGACCTCGAGCGCGACGGCTGCCGAACGCTGGCGCTGGACGTCACCGACGAGGCATCGATGAAGGCGGCGGTGGACGCCGTCGAGGCGGCGGAGGGCGCCGTGGGCGCGCTGGTCAACAACGCCGGCTACAGCCAGTCGGGCGCGGTCGAGACGATCCCGATGGACCGCCTGCGGGACCAATTCGAGACCAACGTCTTCGGCCTCGTGAGGATGTGCCAGCTCGTCCTGCCTGCCATGCGCCGCCAGGGCTACGGGCGGATCGTCAACATCAGCTCGATGGGCGGCCGCCTCGTGTTCCCGGGCGGCGGCGCCTATCACGCGACGAAGTACTCGGTGGAGGCGCTCTCCGACGCGCTGCGCTTCGAGGTCCGGGGGTTCGGCGTCGACGTGTCGATCATCGAGCCCGGCCTGATCACAACCGAGTTCGGGAGCACCGCGGCGGGCTCCATCGCCGGCACGGGCGACGCGCTCGACGGCGACGACGCCTACGCGAAGTTCAACGGCACGGTCGGCGCCGCCACGAAGGCGGTCTACGAGGGCCCGATGCGC
>JAWVFM010000171.1:0-6089 GCA_033856015.1 Solirubrobacterales bacterium | reverse complement strand
TTGCTGACAGCCTCCCGTGACGACCCGATCCAGCCGGCCAGCTCCTCCTGGGAGAGCGGCAGCCCGATTCGCAACCCGTTGGCAACCGGCTCGCCGTAGCGCTCCGCGAGCTCGACGAGCCTGGCGGCCACTCGGCCCACGGTGTCGTGCGCGCCGTACTCCACGCGCATGCGATCGGCGTCTCGGAGGCGGTGGCTGAGCGTCTGCAGGAGCAACAGCGCGACCTCGGGATGCCTGATCAGGAAGGAGCGGAAGTCCGATGCTGGGATTGCGAGGGCCTCGAGTGGCTCGATCGCCTCAACGGTCGCCGAGCGCGGCCCGCCGTCGAGTGCGGAGAGCTCGCCCAGGAGGTCGCCGGGCCCGCGGAACGCAAGGACTATCTCCTTGCCGTCCTCGGTGAGGGTCGAGACCTTGACCCGGCCCTTGAGCAGGACGACAACCCGGTCCGAGCTCCCACCCTGGTGAAAGAGGGCCTGGCCCTTTCGAAATACGCGGACCACGCCGTGGTCCCGAAGCGCGGCCGACTGCGCGGGATCGAGCGCAGCGAGGAAGCCGATCGCCGGATCGTCGGCGGGCCAGGCAGCGCTTGGCTTGGAGGCTCCCACCATCCACGAGCCTACCCGGACTCCCCGCGGGCCTCGTGCCTGAGCGTGCACTTCTACACGTTCGCGGTGTGGCCGAAGGCGTGGAACCCTTCTCCGGGACGCGCAAGGCTGAATCCTGTTCAGGACAACTCACGATCGAAGGAGACGACGTGGCTGCGACAGGTATTGATGAGGCGAAGGTCGAGGCCTTCATGGGCCAGGCTGTGACCGACATGGGGGCGATCATCAGCGCCCCGCTGATGATCATCGGCGAGAGGCTCGGGCTCTACAAGGCGATGGCGGGCGCGGGCCCATTGAGCTCGGAGGAAGTCGCCGAGCGGGCCGGCGTGGCCGAGCGCTCGGTCCGCGAGTGGCTCCGAAACCAGGCGGCCGGGGGCTATGTGACCTACGACCCGGAGAGCGACACCTACACGCTGCCGGACGAGCACGCGCTCGCGCTGGCCGACGACGAGAGCCCGCTGTACATCCTCGGCGTCTATGAGCTCATCGCGTCGCTCTACGCGGACGAGGACCGGATCGTCGAGGCGTTCCGGACGGGCGGCGGGATGGGCTGGCACGAGCACGACCACCGTCTCTTCCGCGGCACCGAGCGGTTCTTCCGCCCGGGCTACCGCGGAAATCTCGTGGCCGAGTGGATCCCGGCCCTCGACGGAGTCGTCGAAAAGCTCGAGCGCGGCGCGAAGGTCGCCGACGTGGGCTGCGGCCACGGCGCCTCGACGATCATCATGGCCGAGGCCTACCCGAACTCGAAGTTCCACGGGTTCGACTATCACGAGGCCTCGATCGAGCAGGCGCGCGCGGCGGCCGAGGAGGCCGGCGTGGGCGATCGCATCACGTTCGAGGTCGCGTCGGCGAAGGACTACCCGGGCGAGGGCTACGACCTCGTCTGCGTGTTCGACTGCCTGCACGACATGGGCGATCCGGCGGGCGCAGCCGCGCACGTCAAGGAGTCGCTCGATGCCGATGGCAGCTGGATGGTCGTCGAGCCGTTCGCGAACGATCGCGTCGAGGACAACCTGAACCCGGTCGGACGGGTGTTCTACGGGGCCTCGACGGTGATCTGCACGCCGGCGTCGCTCGACCAGGAGGTCGGGCTGGCCCTCGGCGCCCAGGCGGGCGAGGCACGCCTGGCCGAGGTCATCAAGGATGGCGGCTTCTCAAGCGTCCGCCGGGCAACCGAGACGCCGTTCAACCTCGTGCTCGAAGCGAAGCCCTGAGCGAGCGCGGCGGTTGTAGGGTCGGCCTCCAGAGACCATGAAGCGAGCGCTGTTCATCTCCTCTCCGATCGGGCTCGGTCACGCTCAGCGTGACGTCGCGATCGCGAAGGAGCTGCGCGGGCTCGTTCCCGATCTGGAGATCGACTGGCTGGCCCAAGACCCCGTCACCCGGGTGCTCGAAGGCGAGGGTGAGCAGATTCACCCCGCCTCCGAGCACCTGGCGAGCGAGTCGGGCCACTTCGAGTCGGAGTCGGCCGAGCACGATCTGCAGTGCTTCCAGACCTGGCGGCGGATGGACGAGATCATGGTCGCCAACTTCATGCTCTTCCACGACGTGGTCACGGAGGACCGCTACGACCTCTGGATCGCCGACGAGGGCTGGGAGATCGACCACTTCCTCCACGAGCACCCGGAGCTGAAGGCCGCCAACTACGCCTGGCTGACGGACTTCGTCGGATTCCTGCCGATGCCCGACGGCGGCGAGCGCGAGGCGTTCCTCACCGCCGACTACAACGCCGAGATGGTCGAGCACATCGACGACCACCCGCAGGTTCGCGACCGTTCGATCTTCGTCGGCAACCCGGAGGACATCGTCGACGAGCGCCTCGGCCCGGACCTGCCGATGATCCGTGATTGGACGGAGGAGCACTTCGACTTCTCCGGCTACGTCACCGGCTTCGACCCGGCCGCCCTCGGCAACCGCGACGAGCTTCGCGACGACCTCGGCTACGGGCCGGACGAGAAGGTCTGCGTCGTCACGGTGGGCGGCTCGGGCGTCGGCGAGAGCCTCCTGCGGAAGGTCATCGCCGCCCACCCGGCCGCCAAGCGCGCGGTGCCCGAGCTGCGGATGATCGTCGTCGCCGGCCCGCGCATCGACCCGGACTCGCTCCCGTTCCTCGACGGCCTCGAGGTGCGGCCATACGTGCACAACCTCTACCGGCACCTGGCCGCGTGCGACCTCGCCGTGGCGCAGGGCGGGCTGACCACGTCGATGGAGCTGACAGCGAACCGCCGGCCGTTCATCTACTTCCCCCTGAAGCACCACTTCGAGCAGAACTTCCACGTCCACCACCGCCTGGAGCGCTACGGCGCTGGCCGGCGGATGGACTTCGACGACTCGCCGCCGGACGCGATTGCCCAGGCCATCGCGGAGGAGGTGGGCCGCGAGGTCGACTACAGGCCGGTCGAGACCGACGGCGCGCGCAGGGCCGCGGGATGTCTCGCCGAGATGCTCTGAGGCCACGAATGACCGAGGCGAGTCGCGCGCGGTACCCGGACCACGACGGATTCGTCGAGCGCGACGGCGTGCGCGTCTTCTATGAGGTCTACGGCGAGGGCGACACGACACTCCTCTTCCTTCCGGCCTGGGCGGTCTGCTACTCGCGCCTGTGGAAGGCCCAGATTCCCTACTTCGCGCGCCATCATCGCGTGATCGTCTTCGACGGCCGCGGGAACGGCCGCTCCGACCGGCCCGCCAATCCGGAGGCGTACGGCGACGACGAGATCATCGCCGACGCCCTGGCGGTCCTCGACGCCACGAACACGGCGCGAGCGATCATCGTGGGCGCCTCGGCGGGCGGCTGGTGGGGGACGATGCTCGCGGGCCTTCACCCCGAGCGGGTGCAGGCGGCGGTGTTGATGTGCCCCGGAACTTCGCTCGGCGACCCCCTGCCCGGGCGCCTCGAGGCCGAGTTCGACGAGGTCCTCGAGACCGAGGAGGGTTGGCGCGGCAAGTGGAACCGTGACTACTGGCTGCGCGACTATCCCGGGTTCGCGCGGTGGTTCGCCGAGAGGTGCATCAGCGAGCGACACTCGACCCGCCAGGTCGAGTGCATGGCCGAGTGGATCCTCGAGACGACGCCCGAGACACTCCTGGCGACGATGGCCGCCCCGGGGTGGAAGAAGCTCGAGCGGGAGGGCGAGTCGGGGTCGCCGGAGCCCTCCGGCGCCGAGCGGGCATTGGCTCTCTACGAGCTGATCGAGTGCCCGACGCTCGTGATCCACGGCGACTGCGACGAGGTGATCGCCCACAACAAGGGCGTTGCCGTGGCCGATGCGATCGGCGCGCCGCTCATAACGCTCGAGGGCTCGGGGCACGCTCCGCAGACGCGTATCCCGGTGAAGGTCAACCTCCTGATCCGTAACTTCGTCGAGTCGGTGCGAACCGGCACTGCCGCGCTGCCCGTACGGGGAATCGCGGCTTAGGCTGGCACTCATGAGCGAAGACACCGCCCTCGCGGCGACGCCGTGACGTGACCGAGGCGACTCGAGCCCGCTACCCCGATGCCGAGGGCTACGTCGGGCGCGACGGCGAGCGGGCCTTCTATGAGGTCTTCGGGGAGGGCGAGCCCGCGATCTTCTTCCTGCCGGCGTGGGCGATCACCCACTCGCGCCTGTGGAAGGGCCAGGTGCCCTACTTCGCCCGCCACACGCGTGTTCTCACGCTCGATCCGCGCGGCAACGGACGCTCCGACAGGCCGACCGACCCGGCGGCCTACGGCGATGGCGAGACCCTCGCGGACATCATCGGGGTGATGGACGCAACCGAGACCGAGCGCGCGATCGTGATCGGGCTCTCGGACGGTGGGTGGTTCGCCAGCCTCCTGGCGGCTCGGCACCCCGAGGGGGGAAGAGCCAGCATGGCGGAGCGCCGAGATGCGCGAGCGGGCGCTGGCCATGTACGGCAGGATCGAGGCTCCGGTCCTCGTCATTCACGGCGACAGCGACGTCTGCGATCCGTACTCCGGCGGGGTCGAGGTGGCCGCTGCCACGGGCGGGCGCCTGGTCAGCCTCGCAGGGTGCGGCCATGTGCCGGTGGGGCGCTACCCGGTGAGGGTCAACCTACTGATCCGGGAGCTCCTGGACTCGATCCGGGCCGGCGACCCCGAGGATCTCGAGCGCTCGGCGAGCCTCCAGCGCGGTAGCAGGTAGCCCGACCCGCTCGGCAACCTCGAGCGCACGCTCGAGCGCCGCCCTCGCGCCGTCGACGTCCCCGGACCCGGCCCGCACGCTCCCGAGCACAGCCAGGCCGGAGGCGAGGGCCTCGTGCCATCCCGATCCCTCGGCGGCGGCCACGATCGGCGCCGTGAGCGCCTCGGCGCGCTCGTGCGCGCCGCCGGCGAGATGCGCACGCGCCACTGCGACATAGGCATGAGCCCCAAAGAGCCACGCCCGGCCATGCGGCACCGAGACTCGCGCGAGCAGCTCCTCGCCGCGGCCGGCGAGCTCGCCGGCGGCGTCGAGATCGCCCAGCGCTGCCCGCGCCCAGGCGAGCAGGCCCGTGCAGCGTGCGACCGGCGCCGGGACGCCGCCTTCCAGCGCCGCGCGCATCCCGCGTTCGAGCACCGCGGCCGCCTCCTCCTCGGCCCCGGCTTCGAGGAGCGCCCAACCCAGGGTGGCGTCGGCCCAGGCCGCCCACTCGTTGCTCCCCACCTCGTAGGCCAGCTCCGACGCCAGGCGCCCCTGTTCGACCGCGCGCTCGTAGTCACCGCGGCTTCGGTACGTCCAGCAGAGGGCGTCGAGGAAGAGGGGCTCGTGCATTTTCGTCCCACCCCGCCGAGCCAGGTCGAGGGCCTCATCGAGCAGGTCGATTGCCTCCTCCCAGCGGCCGGCGCCGAGCGGCACGAACGCTGCCTCGAGCAGGACCCAGTGGAGGTAAAACGAGCGGTCACCCTGATCGGCGGCGAGAGTCCGGATCAGGCGAGACGTCAGCTTCTCGAGGCGCTCCAGGTCCCCAAGCTGAAGGGCGACGAGCTTCAGCGCATCCAGCGCGATCACGATCTTCTCCTCGCCCAGGTCCTCGTCCTCGACCAGGCGAAGCGCCCGCTCGCCGGCCTCCAGCGCGCGGTCGAAGCGAAGCTGGTTCGAGTACTGGATCGAGAGCCGCCCGAGGGCGTCCACCTGCGTGGCTGCGTCTGCCGCCTCCGAAAGCCCGGCCGCCTCGTCGAGCATCTGGTTGGACCGGGCGAAGTCGATCGTGCGCCAGTAGCTGGTGAGCGAGAGCAGGGCCTCGACCTGCATCCCGAGGTCGGCCGCCGAGCGCGCCCCCGCGAGCGCTCGCTCGAGGTCGGGTAGAGCGCCGGCAGGGCTGCCGCCGTCAAATCGCAATCGTCCGCGCTGAAGGACCGCGTGGCGGACGGCGGGATCGGTCTCCTCCGTGCCGAGCCTGCGCGCCGCGTCGATCACCGCACCGTAATGCTCGACGGCCTCCTCGACGGCGTAGACCTTCCGAGCTGCGTCGCCGGCGCGGCGGTGGTATTCCAGCGCC
>JAWVFM010000170.1:0-3355 GCA_033856015.1 Solirubrobacterales bacterium | reverse complement strand
GCCGGGTCGGCGTCCAGGAGGGTCAGGGCGATCTGCGCCGCTCGCTCGGCGGTGCGCTCGGCCGCGCCGCCCTCCACGAGCTCGAAGCCCCGGTGGCCGCCGAGCGTCTCGAAGCCGGTCTCGACCCGCTCTGCGCGCCGAGCGACGACCTGCGCCGCGAAGCGCACGCGGGTGCGATCGTCCGCCGCGAAGGTGCCCTCGGAGTTGGCAACCGTCACGCGCCGGCGGTTCTCGCCGTAGCTCACCTGCACCTGCGCGATCTCGCCGCCCGCCGCGCGGGCGCGCTCGTCGCAGGAGCGCAGCAGGTCCGCCTTGCGCTCCGCCGCCACCTCCTCGGGATCCACCTGCACGTCCTGGAGATCCGCTGCCGCGACGGCGGCGAGCGCGGCCACCTCGCTCCGCTCGCCGCTGAGCGCGGCGGCGGCCGCAGATGCCGCGCGGCGCAGGTCCGCCTCGGCGAGGCCGTCGACGTGGGCGAAGTAGGCGGTGTCGCCGGAGACGACCCGGACTCCGGCGCCGCGCTCGGCGCCGCGCTGCGGGCGTTCGACCCGGGACTCGTCGACGGAGAGCGCGAAGCCCGAGCGCTCCTCGCAATAGAGCTCCGCGAAGTCGCCGCCCGAGCCGAGGGCGTCCGCGAGGACCGACTGGGCGAGGTCGGCGCCGACCAGCGGCTCGGCGTTCACGAGGATCCCCCCTTCGCCATTCCGCCGTCCAGACGCGCAGCCGCGATCAGATGAGCCGCCGCGAGGAAGAGCGCGCGTCCGGCCTCGCTGTCCGCTTCGAGAGCCTCGCCGCGGCCGCCCTCCCACCAGACGCGCGCGAACGGCTTGCGCGTCAGCCGGCGGCGGCGAAGGTAGGCCGCGGCCTCGTCGGCGTAGCCCGTGACGCGGTCGAGAAAGAGGCGATGCGCCTTCACGACGAGCCAGCCCCTTGGGCGGGCCCGTTCGCCGCAGCCGGCGATACGAGGTCGCGAACCACGGAGCGCATGTCGAAGAGCATCAGCGAGGCCAGAGTGAAGCGCTCGGCGACCGCGACGATCCCGAGGCCGCCGTGGCGAAGGGCGAAGGCCTCGCCGTCCTCGGTGCCGACGTGGGCCCGCGCCGCCAGGCCCGGCGCGACCGCGTCCGCGGCGGCCAGGAGCTCCGTGGCCGCGCGGCCCCACGCGTCGCGATCGCCGGTGGCGGCCAGCACCGAGCCCGCCGCGTCGACGATCGCCGCGCCCTGGAGGTCCGCCGACATCTCCCCGAAGCGAGCCAGCGCGGACGCCGCATCGGCCTCGCTTGGCAGCCTGGTTGCGATCGCGTCGCTCATCTGCGCCAACATACAGACGTGCCCCTCAGCCGAGCCTCTTGGATCGCCGTCGTCGTCGCCTGCGCCATCGCCGCGCTCATCCTCGGCCTCGACGGCTACGTCGGCTACCCGATCGTGATCGGCGCCGTCGGAGCATCGGCCGCGGTCAACCTGCTCTGAGCGACCTGCCGATCCTGACGGGCAAGGCGATGGCGTGCCTCTCATCGCCAAGCCGTTTCTCGGGGGTGCCTGTGGGCGCTCTCATGTGAGGTAGCTTCCAACTGGATTTCCCCACGTTGGCCCCCGATGCGGTTAGGCTCGGGGCATGAAGATCGTTGTCTCGTCTCGTGGTGCCCTGAAGTTCCTCCCCATGCTCGCGCTCGTTGCGCTCGCCATACCCGCCTCGGCTTCTGCCCAGGCATCCCGCACCTGGGTGTCGGGAACCGGCGACGACGCGAACCCGTGCAGCCGGACCGCTCCCTGCAAGACCTTTGCGGGGGCGATCTCGAAGACCGCCGCCGGCGGCGAGATCAACTGCATCGACGCCGGCGGGTTCGGAGGCGTGACGATCGGCAAGGCGCTGACCATCGACTGCCACTCAACCGAGGGTGGAGTGCTGGTTTCGGGCACCAACGCCATAGTCGTCAACGCCGGCCCCAGCGACAACGTCATCCTGCGAGGGCTCGATATCAATGGACTGGGGACAAGCCTTGTCGGCGTGAAGATAATCGCCGGCAAGAGCCTCAAGGTGCTGGGATCGAACATCTACGGCTTCACGCAGAGCGGGATCGTCTATGCGTCATCCACCGCGGGCTCGCACGGCCTGGTCCAGAACACCGAGATCAGCAACAACGGCGGCGACGGGGTCTATGTGGGACCGCCCGCCGGCGGCAGTGAGACGGTGTCCGTTCGCACCAGCGCGATCGACAACGACCAGTGCGGGATCGTGGCCACCAGCCACTCACCTGCC
This sequence comes from Solirubrobacterales bacterium, assembly GCA_033856015.1. Taxonomy (GTDB): domain Bacteria; phylum Actinomycetota; class Thermoleophilia; order Solirubrobacterales; family 70-9; genus JAWVFM01. The sequence goes on along the minus strand of JAWVFM010000170.1, from coordinate 1,095 downwards.
TCGCCCACCGGCGTCGGCAGCAACTGCGGCGCCAACTTCGCCGTCACCAGCGGCTCGGCCAAGGTCGGCGCGTTCCACAATACGATCACCCACAACCTGTCCAACAACGGCATCGGTGCCTTTGCGGCCGGTCCCAATGGGCTGATCAGGCTCGGGGACAATGAGATCACGGACAACCTCACCGGGATCCTCGGGCTCGACTTCGGCGCCGCCGGCGGGATCACGTCGTTCGGCGACAACTACATCACCGGCAACAACACCGACGGCACACCCCAGCGCACGATTTCCAGAACCAAGCGCTAGAGAGAAGCCGAGGGGTTGGGGCTCAGCGCACCAGCACCAGGCTCAGAACGCCACTCCACGCGCCCCCGGTCGAGCAGCGCTCGGTCGAGGGGTCGTGGACGGCGCAGTCTGCCGGGGGCGTGCCCCCGGGCCTGTCGGCGACCCTCACGTCCACACGCTTGGCGCGGTGCAGGACCCGCAGCGGGATCGTCACCCGGCGAGAGGTGAACCAGCGCTCCGGCCCCCAGCCATCCGCGAAGCTGAAGCCCGGCGTGTAGTAGTTGTCGAGCAGCCCGTCGAGGCTGTCGTCGTGGCCTGGGCATGCCGCCGGGAACTTGATGAGGCTGTCGCTCACGGGATCCTGCGTGGCGAGCGTCAGCTCGCCGGGCTCGCTGACCGCGTCCAGCAGCACAGCGGCAGGCTCGCGCGCGTTCCCCCGCCGCTGGTGGATCCGGCAGTGCTCCGCCATGTTGAGCTCGCTGTACAGGCCGTCGACATGGGTGTGGCGCACCCGGGCATCGATGATCGTCTCGCCGCGGGCATCCTCGAGGCCGGTCAGCTGCTCGCACGGGTTCTGCGAAAGCGCCGGGCGGCATTGCGGCACGCGCAGGCGGTGCCGAAAGGCGAGGTCCCACGATTGCGTACTGCGGTCGTGGGCGTCGTTGGTGTCGTTGTCGCCGCCCTGGTTCGGGGGCTCGGAGTGGTAGACGGTCCTCCAGTCGCCGGCGCCGGCGAAGCGAACGTCGAAGCGGGGGGCCTTCCGGTAATGATTGGCGGGATCGACGCTGTATCCGGCCACCGCGGTATCGCAGA
>JAWVFM010000169.1:0-4567 GCA_033856015.1 Solirubrobacterales bacterium | reverse complement strand
ATCTCGCCCTTCTTCTGGAACGTGGCGATCATCCTCGTGCTGGTCCTCCTGGGTCCGGCCTTCTCCCACGGCAACCGCATCTACGCCTACGCGATCGGCGTCCTCGTCGGGACCCTGATCCAGCTCGCGATCCCGGTCTGGGACCTTCGCAACACGCCGTTTCGGCTGCGGCCGGTGTTCGACTGGCGAAGCCCGGATGTCCGGCGGGTGATGAAGCTGATGCTGCCCGTGACGCTCAGCCTCGGGCTGATCAACTTCGACCTGCTGATCAACGCCATCTTCGGCTCGCTCGTCTCCTCCAGTGCCCCGGCCGCGATCGACAAGGCGTTTCGCATCTACATGCTCCCCCAGGGCATCTTCTCCGTCGCGGTCACGACCGTCCTCTTCCCGACGCTGGCGCGGTTCTCCGCCAATCGCGACTACGACGGGCTGCGCTCGACCATGGCCAACGGGATGCGCCAGATCTGGCTCCTGCTGATCCCCGCGGCGGCGGCGATCCTGGCGCTCTCGCACCCCATGATCGAGCTCGTCTACCAGCGCGGCGAGTTCAACCCGGCGGCAACGGATCTCGTCTCCACGGCGCTCTTCTGGTTCGCCTTCTCCCTGCCGTTCAACGGGCTGTACCTGCTCCTCACGCGGACCTTCTTCAGCCTCCAGCGGCCGTGGGTGCCGACGGCGATCTCGGGCCTGAACCTCGCGGTCGACGCGATCGCCTCCGCCGCGCTCTACGGGCCATTCGGCGTGGGCGGGCTGGTCGCGGCGACGGGGATCGCCACGCTTGTCGGGGTCGTCGCCGAGGTGGTCATTCTGCGCCGCCAGCTCGGCCGCCTCGAGCTGGGGCGATTCCTGTCGACCGGCAGCAGGGTGGCCGCCGCCGCCGCTGCCCTGGCCGGAGCGAGCTGGGTCGTGTGGCACGTGCTCCGGGACGCCCTCGGCGCGGGTACGGGGGCGCAGATCGTGTCCCTGTCCGCGGGCCTGCTGGTCGGGGCCGCCGTCTACTGGGTGGCGATCAACGCGCTGCGGATTCCCGAGGCCCGGCAGATCCGCGCGATCGTGCGCCGCCGCGGCTAGATCCTCGGTCCCAATTCACGCAACCGCCGGCCGCCACTGGCGGTGGCGGGCGTTTTTAGGCAGCGAGGGAGGGGTGCTGCGCGCGTTTGCGGGGGGCTTTCCTGCGCAGCAGGCGTCGCCGGCACAGCGCCCGCGCCGCCAAATCCCACAACTGTGCACTTACTGGGGCTATAGGCCGATTAAGTGCACAGTTGCCCGCGCCCGGCCGCCTCTAGCAGTGGCGCGACGGACTTTGGGGCCGAATACCGGCCCCAAAGTCAAGAGCGTGCCCGCCGATGCGCGATTCGCCTGATCGGCTCCGGGCCATCCCTCTTCGCTGCCCGGTACGGGCCGGCGTCGCGAGCGCTCGCCCGCGGACGAGCGCCCCGGCCCGCGGCACTAAAGCCGGCCGTCGGTCAGCCGGCGGCCGGGCAGGTGGCCCGGTAGGCCTTCAGGCTGTAGTGCTTGCGGATCGTGGAGAACCCGAGCTTCCTCGACTTCGAGCAGAACTTCGAGAGCGGGAGCTCGTACTCGGCGCCGTAGACCGGCTTGCCGTCGGCGATGAACGGCTTGAGCTTGCCGCACTCGTTGTACTGGAAGCACTGCTCATTGATCTCGAAGTCGACGTACGGCAGCATCTGGTGGACCTGGCCCAGGTCGTTCTTCAGGCCGGCCGCCATTCCGAGCTTGTGGATGGCGTTCGAGACCCAGGTGTCGTAGCGGAGCTGGTCGGAGCTCGAGATGTGGAAGCCGGTGTTGTTCTGGTAGCCGTCCTCGTTGTCCGGCTCGACGGCGTCGAAGCCCTTGGCGGCGCAGGTCTCGAACCGCTTTCTCATGATCGGCTTCAGCGTCTTCAGGTCGCGGACGTCAAGCCAGCGTTCCTGCGGAAAGCCCGGGAAGCGGCGGCCACGGATCCGCTTGGGGAACTCGCCCGCGTCGGACCGGTACGGCTCCCACGAACCGACGTCCACGTAGCAGATCGCCTTGGCATGACGGTTGTGGATGCGCTTGACGTTTCCGGGCCCCACGTCCATGTCGATGTCGTACACGGAGGCCTTGACCGAGAGGTCGATCTTCCCCTGAAGCTGCCACTGCCACGGCTTGGTCGTGGGATGGGGGCTCCAGCAGCCGTTGCAGGGCGCCGGCGCCGGAAGCGCGGCTGCGCTCGCCGAGCCGGCGAGCGCGACGCAAGCGAGTGCGGCCAGGGCAGCGAGCGAAGCGAGAATGTGGCGCATTCGGCGAGGGTAGCGCCGCCCATCCGCTCTCCTCGAGGTGAGCCGAGGTGGCGGCTCGCAATACTGCGCGTTCGTCATGAAGCGCATCCGGAACTTCTCGATCATCGCCCACATCGACCACGGCAAGTCGACGCTGGCCGACCGCATCCTCGAGTTGACCGGGGCGCTCGACGGCCGCAAGCACCTGCCGCAGATCCTCGACTCGATGGATCTCGAGCGCGAGCGTGGGATCACGATCAAGGCGCAGGCGGTGCGGGTGGAGTACCGGGCCGAGGACGGCAGCACCTACCACCTGCACCTGATCGACACCCCGGGGCACGTCGACTTCTCCTATGAGGTGTCGCGCAGCCTGGCCGCGTGCGAGGGCGCTCTCCTGGTCGTCGACGCGGCGCAGGGGGTGGAGGCCCAGACCGTCGCCAACACCTACGCGGCGGTGGATGCCGGGCTCGAGCTCATCCCGGTCATGAACAAGGTGGATCTGCCGAGCGCGGAGCCCGAGCGAGTCGCCGTGGAGATCTGCGACCTGGTGGGCGGCAAGCCCGAGGACATCCTGCGGATCTCGGCGAAGACGGGGGAGGGCGTCGGGGCGGTCCTGGAGGCGATCGTCGCGCAGATCCCGCCGCCCGAGGGAGCGCCCGAGGCTGCCCCGCGCGCCCTGATCTTCGACTCGGAGTTCGACCAGTACCGCGGCGTCGTCGCCTACGTGCGGATGATCGACGGCCGCTTCCGGCGGGGCGAGCGCATCACGGCGATGCAGGCGGGGACCGAGGCGGACATCGACGAGGCTGGCTTCTTCACGCCGCAGATGCGGCCGACGGAGGAGATGACCGCGGGAGAGGTCGGCTACGTGATCACCGGGATCAAGGACGTCTCCAAGCTGCGGGTGGGCGACACGCTCACCTCTCGCGAGCGCCCCGCTACGGAGCCGCTCCCCGGCTACCAGGAGGTAAAGCCCGTGGTCTTCTGCGGGCTCTTCCCGATCGACACGGATCGCTACGGGGACCTGCGCGACTCACTCGAGCGCCTCTCCCTTAACGACGCCGCGCTCTCCTGGGAGCCCGAGACCTCGGACGCCCTGGGCTTCGGCTTTCGCTGCGGCTTCCTGGGCCTGCTCCACATGGACATCGTCCGCGAGCGCCTCGAGCGCGAGTACGACCTGGAGCTCCTGGCGACGACGCCGAACGTCCGCTACGAGGTCACGCTGCATTCCGGCGCTGTGATCGAGGTCCGCAGCCCGACCGACATGCCGGACCCGGCGGCGATCGAGACCATCGCTGAGCCCTACATCCGCGCGACGCTCATCGCCCCGAACGAGCATGTCGGAGCGATCATGGAGCTCTGCCAGGGCCGGCGCGGGACCCACGTCGACCTCCACTACCTCTCTCCGGAGCGCGTGCAGCTGCGCTACGACCTGCCGCTCGGGGAGATCGTCCTCGACTTCTACGACCAGTTGAAGTCGCGAACGTCGGGCTACGCCTCGCTCGACTACGAGCCGATCGGCTACCAGGTCGGCGACCTGGTCAAGCTGGACGTCCTGCTGGCGGGCGACAGGGTCGACGCCCTTTCCCTGATCGTCCACTCCGACAACGCCTATCTGGCCGGCAAGGCGCTGGTCGAGCGCCTGCAAAAGACGATCCCGCGCCAGCTCTTCGACGTCCCGGTTCAGGCCGCCGTCGGCACCCGGGTGCTCTCCCGCGAAACCGTCAAGGCGCTGCGCAAGGACGTCACGGCGAAGCTCTACGGTGGCGACGTCACGCGCAAGCAGAAGCTGCTGAAGAAGCAGAAGGCCGGCAAGAAGCGGATGAAGCAGGTCGGCCGGGTGGAGGTGCCGCAGGAGGCGTTCCTCGCGGTGCTGGACATCGATGAGTGACGAGCAGAGTCAGCGCCGCGTGCAGCAGGTCCAGGACGGGCTGGAGGCGTTCCGTCGCGGCGACCGCGACGCGGTGCTCGCGTTCTTCAGCGAGGACATCGAGGTCTACTCACCGCCGGAGGCGGGCAACGCCGGGACCTTTCACGGCCACGACGGCTACGAGCAATGGCTCGCGCAGTGGCTGGAGGCCTGGGAGGGCTTCGAGGTCGAGGCCCAGCGGATCGAGGCGGTCGGCGAGCATCACGTCGTCGCCGAGACCTTCCAGACCGCCCGCGGCAGGGGGAGCGGCGTCCCGGTCGAGCAGCGCATGTCCTACGTCTTCGACCTCCGCGACGGGAAGGTCGTGGCGTTCCACCTCTACCCGACCTGGGAGGCGGCCATCGAAGTCGCCAAGCGCCGCGAACGGGAGAAC
>JAWVFM010000168.1:0-4189 GCA_033856015.1 Solirubrobacterales bacterium | reverse complement strand
GTAAGGATGAAAACCGCCGTGCCGCTTGGCCAGGATGACGTCGTCGGAGTCCGAGTTGTAGCCGGCGACGACGATGTCGGGCCGGTGGTCTCCGTTCAGGTCGGCGATCGCGACGTCGAACGGATAGACCGGGGCGGAGAGGTCGGTGGGCGCCTTGAAGCCGTGCCTCTTTCCGTAGAGGACCGAGACGGTGTCGTTGTCCTCGCTCCCGACCACGATGTCCGGCCGGCCGTCGCGGTTCAGGTCGCCGGTGGCGACCGGAAACAGGCTCCCTCCCGTCGCGGGATAGAACGCGGGCGCCTTGAAGGCGGGCGCGTTGTGCGCCCACGCCGTTGCGGCCCAGACCCCGGCCAGGATCCCCAATACGGCCATGGACCGTCGCACTGCGCCCCTCTTCGCCAACACCTTCACGCGCGACGTCATCCTAGTGGTGCTTCTTGGCGACGAGCTCGTAGGCGCCGATGTCCGGCTTGTTGTCGCGCTTCTTGCCGCGCTGGTCGCGCTTCGGCGCGGGCTTCGTGCCGTGGTTGACGGCCGGGCTCTGCTTCGCGATCGCCACCGTCTTGGTCGGGCCGCCGTTTGCCTTGAGAGCACCGAGCTTTGGATCCGTCGTCATGCGGTTGTGCGAGCCGACGCAGCCACCGTCCTGGCTGATGACGCCGTCGGTGACGCTGGCGCCGAGCGCGCAATCCGGCAGCGGCGCGGCGAGCGACGCGTCGAAGTTCAGGTCCACGATCGAGTTGCCGGCCGTGATATCTCCTCCGGCTAACCCGCCGCCGTGACCGGTCGCGTCGGCGTCGGCGTTCGCGGTGTTGCCGGTGACCGTCGAGTAGCTCAGGTTGATCCCGCCGGCCTGGTAGACGAAGATGGCGCCGCCGTAGCCGTTCGCCGAATTGCCGGCGAACGTCGAGTTCGTGAAGGTGAACGTCGAGTTCGTGAAGTTCGCGACGAAGACCCCGCCGCCGCCTCCGTTCGGGCCGGTGTCCGTATCCGTGTTGCGGCTGATGGTCGAGTTCCGGAACGCCGCGGTGTTGGCGCCGACATCGCCACCGAGGTAGACGCCGCCGCCACCGGAGGTCGAGGTGTTCTTGTCGATGGTGGTGCGGTTGACGTCGAGCTTGCCACCGGTGAACGCGATGCCGCCGCCGATGTTGTCGGCGGTGTTCTTGAGGATCTTGACCTTGTCCAGCTTCGCCGTGCCGTTGAGCACCGAGAGCCCCCCGCCGCATGTGCAGTTGTTGTTGCCGAGCGTCTTGTTCTTGACGATGGTGCTCTTCGAGAGCTTCAGGATCCCGGCGTCGGAGATCCCGCCGCCCGAGGTGTCGCTGCCGGGCTGAGCGGGAGCGACGTCTCCGTTCGTGAGCGTCAGGTGGGAGGCGGTCAGCTTGGCGCCCGGCAGGATCTGCAGGACGCGATCCATGCCTCCGGCGTCGATCTTCGCCTGGCCCTTACCCTTGACGGCGATCGTCATCTCGCCGGCGACGTCGTAGTCGCCGGTCGCGTTGGTGTTGTCGGCCGGGCCCGGCAGCTCCCGGATGTAGGTCTTGCCGCCCTGCAGCTGGATCGTGTCAGGCCCGGAGCCCGCCGTGCAGCCGCCGAAGGCCGCATCGCTCTCCGCCGCGCTGATCGCCTCGCGCAACGAGCAGGCGGTGCCGGATCCGTACTCGTCGGCGGTCGTGTTGACCTTGATCGTCGCCGCGAGCGCCGGCGCGGCGGTGAAAGCGGCGGCAAACGCCAGCAGGGCGACGATCAGCTTGGTCCCGCTAAGCCTCACCTCACGAAGATAGCTCAGGGCTCGGGCGTCGCCAGGCCGCTGAACGCGCGGTGGTGGAGAGCCGTCAGCCGGTGGCGCCAGTCGGCCCGGTCGAGCCGGTGGCTCCCGTCGGCCCGGTCAAACCGGTGGCGCCCGTGACACCCGTGTCGCCGGTGGGTCCCGTTGGCCCGGTCGAGCCGGTGGCACCCGTGACGCCGGTCGGTCCCGTGGGCCCCGTCGAGCCGGTAGCGCCTGTCGTTCCGGTCGTTCCCGTCGTCCCGGTCGTCCCGGTCGTCCCTGTTGTCCCGGTCGGACCGGTGACGCCGCAGCCGAGCTGGGCCTGGATGGCCTTCGCCTGCGCAATCCAGGAGGAGGCGTTGGCTTCGGAGAGGCCGTGTGCTCCGCGCTTTGCCTTGAGCAAGGCGATCAGTCCGGCCAGCGGCGCGCAGCCGCCGAGCGGGGAGCCGAGCGTGACCGCCTCCTGTGCCTTGGCGAGCTTGAGCATCAGGCGGCGCTTGAGGACGTCGTGAACCGGCGAGTCGCGGATCTCGCGGCGCAGCGAACGAAGCGCGGCCCCTGGGCCACCGAACCCGAGCGCGCGAGCCGGCGACCAGATGACGCCGCCCCCGAAGGCGGCGCCGGTGATGATGAAGCGCCGCCTCGAATACCCCTCTGCCATGCGGCTCAGTCTAGTTGGCGGTCCGCCGGCTCGAGCAGCGCCAGGACGTCCTCGAGCGCGCAGAGCGCGAGCCGCGCCGAGCGGTCCAGGACTCCGAAGGAGATGACGAGGTCCTTGCCGCGCCGGGCCATGCCGGCGCAGTGCTCGATCCGCTCGCCGGCGAAGCTGAAACGTGGCGACGCGCCGGTCAGGCGACCGACGGCGTCGATGCGCACGAACCGGTGCCCGTAGATGCGGCGGCCGTCGACCGCCACCACGTCGTGCACGACGAACAGGTGCCCGCCGTCGACCGCCACCCCCTGCGAGCCGCCGCGCAGCGCCTCGGCCTGCGCGGGCGCCTCGTGGCGGGAGTGCTCCGCGAGCTCGCCGGTCGCCACGTCGCATTCGAGCACCACGGTTGGCCCGCACGAGTAGACGATCCGCAGGCGGTCCTCGATGACGAACGGCATCCAGTTCTTCTCGTGTCGCCCCGGAGTCGGGCCCGGGAGGAGCGTCACGGACTCGATCCGCGGGCCGTCGAGGCCGAGGAGGACGATCTCGCAGACGTTCTCCGGATTGCGGTCGCGCACAGTCGCCAGGGCGTACCAGCGCCCGGCGAGCGCGAAGAGGCGAAGGTCCTCGTAGCCCTCGACCATCGACTCGTGGAGCTCGGGGCCGTCGGAGGCGTCGATGAACGACTCAACGCCGGTCAGCTCCAGCGAGCCGTCGAACTGGGCGAGGTAGTTGACGGTCTGGACCTTGCCGGCTTCGCCGAGCATCCGGTAGTAGCGCTCGTCCTCGAGCCGGTAGCTGGCCGTCCGCACCACGGCGCGAAAGCCGTCGCCGTCGGCCGCGATCGACGGGTTGAAGCGCGGCCAGTCGGGCTTCACGTCGAGTTGGATCTCCGCGGTCCTGACGCTGTCCACGAGGTCCGCCAGGAGCGGCGCCTGCTGAGCCGGCAAAACCGCGAGCGAGCCCACCACGCCCCGCTCCCGGTAGGCGTCGTGGTTTTGGCGCACGGCGCCCGCCACGCCGGGCGGCAGGTCGTCGCGCTCGAGGAGCGCCTCGCAGGCCGCCATGCCCTCGTCGAGCTCGCCGATCCAGAAGGCTGCGATTGAGAGCTCGAACAGGAGCCCCCACTCATACGTGTCGCGATGGACGAACAGCCTGTCGTCCGGGTAGTCGAGCTCCAGCCCGCGCTTCGCGAACATGTAGGCGGCGCGGTGGCGGCCGGCCTCGCGGCAGAGGTAGGCGAGCTGGTGAAGGGGCTCGGCGCGCGAGGGCCGGCGCTCGTGGGCGTCCAGGTACAGGCCGATCGCCACCTCCGGGTCGGTCTCCGCGGTGAGCATCGCGACCTGGAACGCTGCGTAGAAGACCTCCTCGTCCCAGCCTCCGAGCTGAACGCGGCGCCGGTAGAGCTCGATGGCGCGCTCCGCGTTACCGCCATCGCGCTCCGTCTGGGCGAGGTAGAACGTCGCTCGCTGGCTCTCGGGGTCGCGCTCGAGCTCGGCCTCGAGGAGGCCGCGGTCGCGCTCGAGCTTCGTCTCGCGGCTGCCGCCGTCGCCGTGGTGGTGGACGACGAGCGCCGCCAGCTCCTCCTGCGTGAACTCGCCGTCGCGCGCCAGGTATTCGTGCGTCGCCCCCTCGTAGCGCCAGCTGGGGTCCGCCCGCACCAGACGCGGAATCGCGTAGTCGAGATCGCCGACGTGACGCAGGAGATAGGCGTCGGCGTCGAGCGCGGGCAGCGGCGCGAGCTGCTCGACGGTCATGTCGGCGTC
>JAWVFM010000167.1:0-4273 GCA_033856015.1 Solirubrobacterales bacterium | reverse complement strand
CGGGCCCGGGCGAGGTCGGCCAGGGTGCCGCTGGCGACCGCGACGATGGCGAAGACGACCAGCGCGACGAGGTCGTGGTCGGCCCGGACGTCGAGGCGGCCGAGCGGCGGCAGGTGGAAGAAGTTGAAGGCGAGGGCGCTGATGAGCGCGGTCGCCAGGCCCAGTCGCAGTCCCCAGACGGCGGCGATCAGCAGCACCCCGGGGATGTAGACGACGCCCAGCGAGACCGCCGGCGCGATCGACTTGAGCGGATAGATCAGGCCGGTGCCGACAGCCACGACGCCGACGGTCGCGAGGATCCCGAGCCAGGCCGGCGGCGGCTCCGCGCTCAATCCCACGGAGAGGCGGCTGGTTCGCATCATGCCAGCGTATTCCGGCCTAGACGCCGGTCGTCGTGCAGAGTTGAACGGGTCCGTCCCCGAAGAGGCCCAGGTTCCATGGCGCGCTCGACCGGTCCGCGGGGATCTGCAGCGAAGCGGTCACTCCGGCGTCCAGCGGTCCGAGCCCGACCGAGTATTCGTCGGCGAACCGACTCAACCTCACTTCGACCCCGTCGGCCCCGGGGTTACTGAGGACGAATCCACCGCGCAGGAGCGTGAGACCGGAGTGGCCGTCGGCGGTTGCCCGGAGCGTCTGGCACTGCAGGATGCGTTGCCCCGGATCGGGCTGCACCAGGGCGAGGCCGAGCGCCTGCGCCATCGTCAGGTCGGCGCTCGCCCGCTCGGAGGCAGGCCTCGCCCGGAGCTGCTCTTCGCTGAAGGCAGGCGAGCCGTAGGCGCTCACCGCTGTGAGATAGGCGCGGGCGGGAGCTTCGATGTCGGGCGGAAAGAAGACCGGGAAACCCGGGTCCGCGCTCCGACCGGCGATCTCCACGGCGGCCAGGGATGAGCGCAGGGAGTTCGCGTACGGGACCCAGCGCTCTTCGTGTTCTCGGTCCAGCAACGACACGCCCCCAACCACCGCGGCCAGCGTGATCGCGGCCGCAGCGACGGTTGCGAGCCTGGGAACGCGCAGGCCTCGAAGCATCTCCGCGCCGATCAGGAGAATGAAGACGGCGGACGGATACTGGTAGCGGCTCGAGGTCGGAAGCCTGGCCACACTGCGGTTCAACGCGGCCACGGCCCAGAACGCGAGGCCGATCGCGAGCGCGACCGCGAGGCCTCTCGGCACCTTCCCCGTTCTGGCGGTGCGGATGCCGAGCAGGATCAATCCGGCCACGAGCAGGACCTGGCCCCAGACCAGATGCGGTTGGCTCGGCTCGCTGCCGTCACCGGTGGCCAGCCCCAGAAGCGAGACGATGCCGGCCGCCGCGGCGTCGAAGACAAATCTGGGGGCGGACACGATGTTGTGGACGCTGATGTGGTTGTGGCCGAGGTGGCCCCATCCGACCCACCACAGCGCATACACGGCGATCGGCACGAGCGCCACGTAGCTCCGCCTCGCTCTCGGTCTTCGGCCGAGCGCCAGATCAACCACGGCGCCGGCGACAAAGGCAATGCCGATACTGGAGAAGGACAGCGAGACGACGACGAGCGCGCAGGCGATCCGGTCCCCGCGGTCGTCTTCGCGGTCGAGGGCGATCAGCGCTCCGAGCCCGGTGGCGACGGAGGCGAAGTAGCCGATCTGGAATGCGAACAGCAGATCCTCGAAGGCGGCGCCGAGGAAGAGGATCAGGACGGCGCCGAGCAGCGCCGGCCAATCGCCGACCCGGCGGCGGATATAGACGAAGAGCAGCACCGCGCTCGCGAGGAAACAGGCGATCGCGGCGGCGTAGTACGGCGTCGCGGACCCCATCCCGAAGACCTCCCGAATCAGCTTGTAGACGAGCCCCGGGGCGGCAACGACGTTGCCGTTGAACGGATGCAGGAAGTAGTCCACGCTCCACCCGTGCCGCTTGACCAGGAGCATCCAGTCGTCGGCGATGAAGGTGAGCTGGGAATCGAGGCTGAGCAACTTCACCCCGGCGGCCACGACGGCGACGCCGAGGAGGAGGAACGGCGCGTAGGCGAGTGCGCGCGCCGAACGGAGACTGGTCACGCGCCTACTCTCTTGAATTGCCTATTTCGCTATCTACTTCGGGAAGACCCGGTTCGCGACCGACTCGTCGCCGAGCGTGTCGAAGGCGATCAGTTTGCCGGCCGCGTTGTAGGTGAGGATGTCGGCGCTCTCGTCAGACTCGCCCTCGAGGGTCACCGTGCACAGCGCGACCACCGTGTCGCCCTCGGCGATGAAGTCGTGCGGCTCGGTCCGGAACTCTTTGCTCGCCAGTTTCCCCCAGAGCTCGGCGACCTCCTGTTTGCCGTTGTAGGTCCCGCTCAGGGCATTGTCGCCGCGCACCGTCCACTCGATCGAGTCGTCCAGATCTTTCATCGCGCCCTCGGCGTCGCCGTTGGAAAACGCCTGGTAGGCCTCCTGTGCGCCCTTCTTGTTCTCCGCAGCACCCATGCTGAATTCCTTCCGTTGCGTATGGATGGGAAGTGTGGGCCGGAACTCGCCCACGCGACCGACTCTCCACCCGCGACGGGGGCCCGTCAAGTCAGCCGCGGACAAGGCGGCCGACGGCGCCCATCAGCTCGTCGGTCTTCAGCGAGCGCTCCTCCGCATCGACGTTCATGCAGTTGCGGACGTGGTCGTCGAGAAGGCCCAGCGCGACGCCCTGCAGCGCCGCCTCGCTCGCCTGTATCTGAGTGATGACGTCGATGCAGTAGCGGTCTTCCTCGACCATCCGGGAGACGCCCCTGACCTGCCCCTCGATGCGGGCGAGGCGCTTGAGCAGCTGCTCCTTCGATGCGGTATATCCGTGTTTCTCCGGCATCGGCGGATGATACCCCTGTAGGGTATGCCAGGTCAAACCCCCTCGATCCCAGGGAGCGTGCGTGAGCGATCTGGTCAGCACCGTCGGCGAAGGACTCGAACAGGCCTTCCTGATGGCCTACGAGGTCTGGTGGGCGCTGGTTCTCGGCTTCGCGATCTCGGCGATAGTCCAGGCCTGGGTGCCGCGCGAGCGGGTCGAGTCCGCCCTGTCGGGCAGCGGCCCGAAGCCGATCGCCTGGGCGACAGGCCTCGGCGCCGCCTCCTCCTCCTGCTCCTACGCGGCGATCGCGATCGCCAAGTCGCTCTTTCAGAAGGGCGCCTCGGCCGCCTCTGCCCTCGCCTTCCAGTTCGCCTCGACCAACCTCGTCTGGGAGCTGGGACTGGTGCTGTGGGTGCTGATCGGCTGGCAGTTCACCCTTGCCGAGTACGTCGGCGGCATCGTGATGATCGTCGTGATGACGTTGCTGCTCCGCTTCTTCGTCTCGCCACGGCTGGAGGAGCAGGCCCGACGCCACGCCCAGGAGGCCGACACCGGCCACCAGCACCACACGGCCGGCGAGCGACTCGGCTGGCGCCAGCGGCTGACCTCGGCTTCGGCCTGGTCAGACGTCGCCCACAACTTCCGCGGCGACTGGCAGATGCTGTGGAAGGAGATCGGCATCGGCTTCCTCCTCGCCGGCTTCATCGGCCTGCTCGGCAACGACTTCTTCAACGCCCTCTTCATCAAGGACGCGCCGCCGGCGCTAGTCGCAATCGAGAACGTGATCGTCGGCCCGATCATCGCCGTGCTGAGCTTCGTCTGCTCGGTCGGCAACGTCCCGCTCGCCGCGGTGCTGTGGTCGGGCGGGATCAGCTTCGCCGGCGTGATGGCGTTCATCTTCGCCGACCTGATCGTGCTGCCGATCGTGCTCGCGTACCGCAAGTACTACGGCTGGACCTTCGCCCTCCGCATCACTGCGCTGATGTTCGTGACGATCGTCATCGCGGCGCTGATCGTCGACGGCCTCTTCAGCGCCGCCAACCTGATCCCGACCGGGCCGCGGCCGAGTCGCGCCGACATCTTCGGCTCGGTCCAGCTCGACTACAAGCTCGTCCTCAACCTCCTCGCCCTCGTCGTCTTCGCCGCCCTGATGTGGATCACGATCCGGCGAGGCACCACGGACCCGATGTGTGGGATGAAGGTCGACAGAGCCAAGGCCGTCCGCAAGGACTTCGGCGGCGAGACCTTCTACTTCTGCTCAGAGCACTGCCTGCACGCCTATGAGGCCGAGGTCGCCTCCGAGCCTCGCCATTAAGGTTTCCCCTCGACGTCCACCGATCGACTAGCCTCGGTGGCGTGGACTTCGACTTTCGATTCAGGAACTCGAACGGCAAATGGGAGTTCACCGGTCACACGAAGGGCGCGGATCGGGCCGCTGCGTTCCGGGCCCTGAAAGCGGACGGGATGCCTCCCGGCAGG
>JAWVFM010000166.1:0-3993 GCA_033856015.1 Solirubrobacterales bacterium | reverse complement strand
TACAGCGCCTTCAACGCGGACGGGAGCCCCAGGCCGGGGCACTCGACCCGGTGGTTCGTGCGTGCCTGGCAGCGGTTTGCGACGATCGTGCGCGGCGGCTCCGTCGGCGCGATCAACCGCCACCTCGTAAGGCTCGGGATGCCGCGGCTCCTGCGTGCAGCGTCGAACCGGGCCCGGACCTACCGCGTCCACGGCGTGGGCAACGGGCTCGCCCGCCCGCGCGTGGCGATGGTCTGGAACCCGCAGACGATCTCCAACCCCTACATCCACGCCAACCGCCCGGCCAAGTACTGGCCCGGGCGGCAGTACGTCGACTGGGTGGCCGCCGACATCTACTCGAAGTTCGCGTCGCCCGGTGTCCGCCTTGCCCTACGGCGCTTCCAGCATCGCTACCGCCACTATCCGATGGCGATCGGCGAGTACTCGCCCTGGGACAACGACTACCAGGGGAAGTTCGTCCACTGGCTCTTCTTCTGGGCCCGGCATCACGCGCGGGTGCGGATGCTCGTCAACTACCGCTCGGTGACGCCAAAGAGCGCCTTCGACATCTCGCGCTACCCGACGGCGCGCCTGAAGCTCAGCCACCTGCTCGACTCGGGCCATTACATGCCCTACGCGCCGGGGCTGAAGCCCAAGCACCACTGAGGACGATCCGCCTCGCTCAGCGCGCGGCCTGCCGGAGCCGGGCACGCCCTTCGGCCAAGCAGCGGTTGACCTTCGTGTGGGTCCAGCCGGTGATGGTCGTGATCTCCGCGTAGGAGTAGCCGCGGGCCTGGAGGACGATCGCCCGGCGTTCGTCCGGCTTCAGGACCTGCAGTGAGCGCAGCCGCTCGAGCGCGAGCTCGCGGCGCTCGAGTCGCTCGACGGTCCCCGGGCGATCGCTCGGCAGGCGCTCGGCGAAGTCTTCGTCGCCGGCTTGGAGAAGGCGCTCGCGCGCCCGGCGGACGGCCAGCGCCTCGCGGCGGGTGACGACGCGCATCCAGGCGAGGAGCGCCGGCGGACGCAGCGGGGGTGCCTTGGTCAGCAGGATGAGGAGCGCGCGCTGGCAGGCATCGTCGGCGTCGTCGGCGCAGAGCGAGACTCGCCGCGCGGCGGAGCGAATGGCCGAGGCGTGGTTGGCGAGCAGATCCGCGGCAGCACGGTGACGGGCGGTGGCGAGGGCATCCTGCACGTGAACGACAAGCGCCGCGCGGGCACGGATGCCCCCGGTATCCTCGGCGGCCCCTGGTCCCCGCGTCCCCGCTACGAGGAGAACCCATCAGATGAGCACCTGCCTGATCACGGGCGGCGCCGGATTTCTTGGCTCGCACCTTTCCGAGCACCTGCTCGGCAAGGACCATCGCGTCATCTGCGTCGACAACCTCGATACGGGATCGCTGCAGAACATCGAGCACATCCGCGAAGCCGACTTCGTGTTCCTGCAGCACGACCTGACCGAGCCATTCTTCGTGGAGGAGCCGGTGGACTTCGTCTACCACCTGGCATCGCCCGCGAGCCCGATCGACTACGCACGGCTGCCGCTCCACACGCTCAAAGTCGGCTCCTACGGGACCCATCACATGCTCGGCCTGGCGAAGCTGAAGCGCGCTCGCTTCCTGCTCGCCTCGACGTCCGAGGTGTACGGCGACCCGCAGGTCCACCCCCAGTCCGAGGAGTACTGGGGCCACGTCAACCCGATCGGCCCGCGCGGCGTCTACGACGAGGCCAAGCGCTACGCCGAGGCGCTGACCATGGCCTACCACCGCCAGCAGGGCGTGGACACATGCATATCGCGGATCTTCAACACCTACGGCGCCCGGATGCGCCCGCACGACGGGCGGGCGATCCCGACCTTCATGCGCCAGGCGCTTCAGGACAAACCGGTCACGGTATTCGGCGACGGCAGCCAGACGCGGAGCTTCTGCTTCGTCGACGACCTGATCGCCGGCCTGGTGGCGCTGATGGAGTCCGACGTGCACCTGCCGGTGAACATCGGCAACCCGGACGAGTTCACGCTGCTCGAGCTCGCCCAGACGGTCATCGAGGTCACCAAGTCACGCGCCGAGATCGTCTACGAGGCGCTGCCGACCGACGACCCGCAGGTCCGCCAGCCGGACATCAGCCGTGCCCGTGAGCTGCTCGGCTGGGAGCCGAAGGTGGCGCTTCGGGAAGGCCTGCAGCTGACGCTCGAGCGCAGCGGCGTCGAGCGCCTCGTCGGCGCGATCGAGTAGCGCTTTCTCAGGAGCTCTCAGCCGGCGAACCGGCGCGCTTGCCGCGAGCGGCTGGTATCTCTACCCACCGGTCCGGCCCGATGCGCGCTCGTCTTCTCATCCTCCCCGCCTGCGCCGTTCTCTTCGGCCTCACGCCCGCCGTCTCGAGCGCCGGCGCCGCCTCGCTTCGCGTCGACGTGGTCTCGAATCGCGCCGACCTGATCTCAGGCGGCGATGCCCTCGTCGCGGTCCACTCGGCGTCCCCGGGCGACACGCAAGTCACGCTCAACGGCAACCCGCTCGCAAGCAGCACGTTCCACTGGCGGGCCACGACCGGCGAGGGCCTCGTGAAGGGGCTACACGTGGGCCGAAACGTGATCGCGGCGCAGTCCGCGGGACGAACGGCGCGGGCGCGAATCGTCGATCACCCGAGCGGCGGCCCGATCTTCTCTGGTCCGCAGGTCAAGCCGTGGGTCTGCCAGAACGCGGGCGCGACCGACGCCCAATGCGACCAGCCGCCGACCTTCGAGCTCAAGTACATGTCCTCAGTGACGCAGACGTTCGAGCCCTACAACCCGAGCTCCCCGCCTCTCGACCTCGCCACGACGACCACCGACGAGGGCAGGACGGTGCCGTTCATCGTCCGCTTCGAGACCGGCTACCTGGACCGCGACCAGTACGAGATCGCGGAGCTCTACGACCCCTCGAAGCCGTGGACGCCATGGAACCCCCAGAAGCAGTGGAACCACAAGCTGCTGATCACGCACGGCGCCAGCTGCGGCATCGACCACCAGACCGGCACGGCGCCGAGCGTCACCGGGGACACCACCGCGGTGTCGGGCACGCCTGGGGCCGGGCAGAGCCCGACGACCGCGCTGGGGCTCGGCTTCGCCGTGATGTCGACGGCGCTCGACAACGCGGGGCACAACTGCAACCTCGCGACCCAGGCGGAGTCGCTGGTGATGGCGAAGGAGCACCTGATCGAGGAGCTGGGCTCGATTCGCTACACGATCGGCACGGGCTGCTCGGGAGGGTCACTCGCCCAGCAGCAGATCGCGAACGCGTACCCCGGCGTCTACCAGGGCATCCTGCCGCAGTGCAGCTTCCAGGACGCGTGGTCCAACGCCGAGGAGATCTCCGACTACCACCAGACCCGCAAATACTTCGAGAACCCGACCGGCTGGGGCACCGGTGTCGCGTGGAGCTACAACCAGATCTCCGCGGTCGAGGGCCACCCCAACTACGGCAACCCGATCATCTTCGACACCGTCTACTGGGAAGAACTGGCGAACCCGACAAAAAGCTGCCCGGGCGTCGCGGCGGGCGAAGCGTACAACCCGCAGAGCAACCCCAACGGCGCGCGCTGCACGCTCGCCGACTACATGATCAACGTCTTCGGGCCGCGCACCGAAAGCGTCTGGGGCCCTGTGGAGAAGGCGATCGGCCACGGCTTTGCCGGACGGCCGGTCGGCAACGTCGGCGTCCAGTACGGGCTCCGGGCCCTTCAGGAAGGGATCATCAGCCCCGCGCAGTTCGCGGACCTCAACGCGAAGGTCGGCGGCGCGGACATCGACCTCAACCCGACCAGGGAGCGCATCCGCGCGGACGAACCGGCGGTCAAGTACGCCTACCAGTCTGGCGCGGTCAACGAGGCCAACAACCTCACCGACGTGCCGATCATCGACCTGCGCGGGCCCGACCCCGGCGCCTTCCACGACGCCTACCGCTCGTGGACGATGCGCGCGCGGCTCGAGCACGCGGAGAAGCACTTCCCGAAGAACCACGTGATCTGGTTCGGGCACGT
>JAWVFM010000165.1:0-3670 GCA_033856015.1 Solirubrobacterales bacterium | reverse complement strand
GACCACGCATAGTCGCGCCCGTGACCGAGCTGTACGTACTGGTTGACACCCGGAAAGGCCGCTCCCCGGGCGTCGATGCCGGGGCCGTGCAGGTCCTCTTCCATGAGGATCTCGGGGGAGTAATAGTCGACCTGCGGGCCCATCACGGCAATGGGGTGCCCCGTGTTCGACTCGCCGGAGCGAACCAGGAGGGCGTTGGAGTCAGCGCCCGAGTTGTGGATCGAGTGAAGGAGTGCCCTGCCAATCGAGGCGCCGAGGCCGGAGCTGCCGCCTGTGGGCGTCGCCGTCGCCTTCGCGGTGGACTTCAACGGCGGACCCGGCGGCGTCATGCTCACAGAGCCCACGTCTGGCATCGCCAAACCGCGGGGTGCGAACGGATCTCCGTTTCGATACGGGAAGCGCCGTGAGACCGTCGTCGGCGACTCCGGGTCGTTGCGCTCACGAAAGTCGAGCCAGGAACGCCGTCCCGCTCGCTTCCCGAAGCGCCGCTCGAACGCCTGCTCGGTGAGCGCCGAGTTGAGCTCTCCCCCGCCGCCCTGACCCTGTTCGATGCCGATCAGGCTCGCCTCGGCAACCGAGTCCGTCAGGTGCCATGGCGCCGGCAGCTTGCCGATCGCCGCGTACTCGGACGGCAGAAGAGTCGCGTCCGTACGGGCCTTATCGATGAACGCATTGACGCCTGCCACATAGTTGCGTCCGTCGCGGATCACGGCCCGACCGGCCGCCCCGTAGAGGCGCGGCGCGGCGGCGATCTGCCTGTGGAGGTCTTTTTGCGTGTAGGGCGCCTGCGCCCAGACATCACGGTCCATCTGGCGATTGGCCGGATCGCCGCCGACGAACGAGGAGAGCTGAGCTCTGGCCGTGTGGCGCAGGACGTCCATCATAAAAAGGCGATCCTGTGCCGCGGCGTAGCCGGCGCCGTACATCACCTCGGCTCGGGTCTTCCCGTAGACGTGGGGCACCCCGTACTGGCTGTCGCGAAGAACCGTCAGCCCCGGTTCGGGCGAGATCGAGGACTCGACTTTGCCCGGGCGCACGCCGAAGGTCGCGTCCTTGAAGTAGTTGCCAAGGTTCGAGTCGGTCAGCGAGGGCGCCGCTCCAAGCAGTCCCTCGTAGAGCGGCGCCTGGTCGGCGAAATGCGCCGGTCGGGTGCCGTTGAGCTCGAACAGCGCGAGCTGGGCCGCGTTGTCGCTGCCCGCCTCGCCCGGGGTGAGGACGTTGAGGAAGCCGCCAGCATCGTGGGCACCGTAGGGATCGACGGCGCCGGCGGCGCCCTCAGACGCAGCGGCGGTAGCTGCGTTCAGGACCGTGACAAGGACCGCGACCGCGAGCTGAAGTCGTCTTGTCAGCTGTCGATTTTGAGGCGGCAATTGCGCGTCACAAGCCGCCGCACGTGCACTTCACGGCTCGCGTCCTCTGACGCTACAACTCGCTACCGAGCCCGGCGCCGGTCCCAGCTGGACTGGTGGTGGCTGCTACGGCTTCTCGTTCTGCTCGCCGAGCGACGCCGACCATCCTGGGCCGGCGATGACCGTGTTCGGAGCACCGGGGAGGTCCACCGTCAGCGACCCCGTCCAAGAGCTCGGACTATCGAAGGTCCCAGTGCCGCTGAATGGAGCAGGCGGCTTGACGGTGGCGTGTGTGTAGCCGCCGTTGTACGAGAACTTCGACGGCGGCCCGTTGACCGAAGCCGTCCTGAAGATCGAGACAGCGCCTGAGGCACTTGAGAGGAACGCCGAGAACGTCGGCCTTTCCCCCGCCTTCTTGCGGACATCCGCCTGGAACATCCCGTTCGAGGCCTGGGCGAGGAGGTGCACGTGCTTGTGAGTCCTGCCCCCGCCCGGGCACCTCACCCCGTTCATGGTGTGGTTGCCCTCGGCGGACGTGGCGGACAGCTTCGTGTAGTCGTTCTCGCCCTTGAACTTGATCGTGCCCTTCCAGATGCCGCTCGTCCGCTTGTATTTTCCGTGGCACTTGGGGCCGGGCAGGGGCGGGTTGGTGGAGTGCTTCTGGTGGAAGGTCAGATCGACCTTGCCGAACTCCCCGAAATCGGCCTTGAGGGTCTTCGCGGTGCTCTTGCCGGCAACGTCGTAGCTGGAGTAGGCGTGGCTGTCCTTGTGGGCAGTGATGCCCACGAACGTGCCTGAGCCGCCGAACGGGTACGGCTGGTTGTTGCCCACGATGGTGAGGCTGTAGCCGTGCGAGCTGTCGAGCTTGATCGTGCTGGTGTCGAACGTCGCAGCGGCGGTTCCCGGACCGACCAGGCCCGCGCCGACGACGGACACGAGGCAGGCGATCAACCCGCGCTTAGCAAATGCTCGTACCACCTGACGACTCTCCTCATTCGATCCGGCCGTGAGCCGGAGCCTGATCGGAGCATAGCCCGCCTCCGCCGCCCCCTTCAGCGCCGCGAAGGCAACCCCGCCCTCGTCGAGGACGTCGTCGAGTCCTTCGTGATGAGCTTCATCGCGAAGCGGATCTTCGTACGGATGCGCCTCGAACGGCTTGGCAAGCAGCTCCAGGCGCACGACCGGGAGCAGCGCGAGGGTCAGCGCCAGCTCGGCGCGCCAGGTCTTCGAGGCTTTCGAGCTTCGAGTGGCCTACGACAAGGTCGAGCGACGGATCGAGGTCTCGGCGACGGTGTCGGAGGCAGTGGCCGAGGCCTTTGCCGGAGGCGCGACCTGCTGCCGCTGTCAGCGGGCGCCAATCGCTGAGATGCCGCCAACGGCTGGGACGAAACCGCAGTCCGAGACTGGATCGAGCAGCCTCTCATGGTCAATTCGCTTGAACGCCCGCACAACGTCGGCATCGAACTGAGCGCCGGCGCCCCCGGCGATCTCGGATGCCGCCTGTTGCACGGGCCACGCCGGCTTGTACGGCCGCGGATGAGTCAGCGCGTCGTAAACATCGGCGACTGCCGCGATCCGTCCCGCAATCGGGGTTTCACAACGACTGAGCCCTTGCGGATAGCCATCGCCGTCCCAGCGCTCGTGGTGGGTCAGGGCGACGATCTCAGCAAGCTGCAGCACTCGCGACTGGCTGCCGGAGAGGATCTCGGCACCGATCGCCGCGTGAAGCTGCATGTACTCGAACTCGGTATCGGTGAGCCGTCCGGGCTTAAGCAAGATCTCGTCAGGGATGCCGACCTTGCCGATGTCGTGCAGCGGCGCTGCCCGCCGGATCAGCGCGACCGTCTTGTCGGGGAGCCCGAGCTCCCGCGCGATCAGCGCCGCCGTGCGTCCCACCCTCTCCGTGTGCTGGTGCGTGTCGTCGTCGCGAAACTCCGCGACCGCTGCCAGGCGATCGAGGATCTCCAGCCGGGCAGTGCTGAGGTCCCTCGTCCGCTCAGCGACATTTGACTCCAGTCGCTCGTTGTGTCGACGAAGTTCGTGCTGAAGGTGGTGAACCTGGAGCAGATTGCGAACGCGCAGCCTCAGTTCGGTCGCCTCGATCGGCTTGGTGAGGAAGTCGCGCGCACCAAGCGAGAGCGCTCGGCGCCTGGCCTGGTTTTCGGTGTCGGCCGTAAGCACCAGGATTGGGACGCGCGTTCCGTGGTCGGTAAGGGGCGCGAGCTTCTCCATCAGAGCGAACCCGCCGATTCCCGGCATGTGGAGATCGAGGATCAAGAGATCGGGAAGGCGCTCCGCAAACAGCGCGGGCACACGAAGCG
>JAWVFM010000164.1:0-6640 GCA_033856015.1 Solirubrobacterales bacterium | reverse complement strand
CAGCACGGTGGTCGGCGCACCCGCGAGGCCCGTCTCGGTCAAGAGCGTGACCCCAGGCCCGTGAGGCCCGGCGCCCGACAGATCGGGGGTCTCCTCCGTCACCCGGACCCGGCCCAGCTCTTCTACCAGCTCGACGAGATCGTCAGCCGGCGGACGTACACGCGCCACGGGGTGGACGCCGGCCCGGGCGACCTGGTCCTCGACGTCGGGGCCAATGTCGGCGTCGCCGCGGCGTTCTTCGCGGCCGTCTGCGAGGTCGCCCGGGTCCATAGCTTCGAGCCCGTCACTCCGATCTTCGACCTGCTGAGCGCCAATGTCGCGCAGTTCCCGGCGTGCACAGCGCACAACGTCGGGCTTTCCTCAACGGCGGAGGTAGTGGAGCTCACCTACTACCCGGGAGCCACCGCGATGTCCGGAAGGCACGCCGACCCCGGCGACGACCGGGGCCTCGTCCACCAATCGCTTCTGAACCGCGGCGTGTCCGAGCGCGACGCCGAGGAGCGCCTGCGCGGGAGCTTCGAGCCGGTGACCGTGCCCTGCCGGCTCACGACGGCCTCCGCCGCGATCCGGGAGCTCCAGCTCGAGCGGATCGACCTCCTGAAGATCGACGTGGAGAAGGCGGAACTCGAAGTCCTTCGCGGCGTCGACGACGCGGACTGGCCGCGGGTTCGACAGGTCGCGATGGAGTCACACGATGCGGGCGGCCGCGCCGAGGCGTCGGCCACGCTCCTTCGCGAGCGAGGGTTCGACGTGACCGTCGAGCAGGACGCGCTGCTTCGCGAGACCGGCCTCCGCATGATCTACGCGACCCGAGCGTGAGCCCGACCCGTCCCCCCGTGGCGCCGGAACCGGCTACGGGCGAGCTCGTCCACCCCCTCGCTCAGTTCTTCGCGCCGATCCGCAAGACCCGGGCGGAGCGCTACGCCTCCTACCGCCCCGGCGCCACGGCGCCGAAGCGTCGCGCCGCGCTGACGATGGTGCACGACGAGCCGGTGTTCCTGCCCATCTGGTTGCGCTACCACCAGCGCTTCTTCGCGCCCGAGGACATCTACGTCCTGGACAACGACACGACCGATGGCTCGACTGACCGCCAAGGGTTCGTGCGCATCCCCGTGAGCCACAACCGAGTGGACCACGTCTGGATGGTCGAGACGATCCAGGCCAAGCAACGCGAACTGCTGGAGAACTACGAGGTGGTCCTGACCACGGACGTCGACGAGATCGTCGCGCCGTCGCCCGGCTGGGGAACGCTCGGCGACTACATCGACCGCTTCGACGAGGAGTGGGTCAACTGCCTCGGCTACGAGGTCCTTCACCTCCCGGACCGCGAGGCGCCGCTCGACCTCGACCGGCCGCTCCTGGCCCAGCGCCGGTACTGGTTCGCAAACGACGGCTACGACAAGGCGGCGCTCGCAAGCGTGCCCGTGGGGTGGAAGACCGGCTTCCATGGCCGCGAGGACGAACGCTGGAACCTCGACCCGGACCTGCGACTGGTCCACCTGCACCGCATCGACCACGACATCTGCATGGACCGGCACGTGACCCGCCGCCTGCGCGACTGGGACGCAGCCGACCTGCAGGCGAGCTGGGCCAAGCACAACCTGCTGACCGGGGGCGACGAGTTCGAGCGGTGGTTCCTCGAGGACAGCTCCTCCGTCGGAATCGACATCCACCTCGAGCCGATCCCCGACGATTGGCGGAGGCTGTTGTGAGCACCGTGGCGCGGCGGGGACCCGCACGGCGGGCGGCCGCCGGGGCGCGCCGGCTGCTTGCACGGGCGGCCCGTCCACTCGCGAATCGCGCCTTCCCGGAGGCCGCCGACGCCTCCGAGCAGTGGCTTCGGCAGGTGCTGGACCGCGAGGTCGAGGCGCGGATCCAGGCGCTCGACCCGGCATCCAAGACGGCCGTCGAGATCAGCGGCGACGCGCACCGGCGGCACGGCTGGGCCGGGTTCACCGCCCTGATGCACCCGGAGTTCGACATCTGCGCCCCGCTCGAGCAGACGGATCGCTACGACGTGGTGATCTGCGAGCAGGTCCTGGAGCACGTCGCCAACCCCGCGGCCGCCGCCGCGAACCTCCACGCCCTCTGCGCACCGGGAGGGCTGGCGATCGTCTCGACTCCGTTCCTCGTCCGGATCCACGAGCTGCCCGCCTACGGCCTTCGCGATTACTGGCGGTTCACTCCGCGAGGGCTTCAGACGCTCCTGGAGACCGCCGGGTTCGGCCCGGTCGAGGTCGGCTCCTGGGGCAACCGCGAGTGCATTGCCGGCAACCTCGATCGCTGGGCGGCGATCCGGCCCTGGCATCCGCTGCGAAACGAGCCGGACATCCCGGTGCAGGTTTGGGCGTTCGCCGAGCGCGCGGCGTAGGGTCGCGAGCAGGAACTTTCCGCCGGGGCCCGGTTGCTACGGTTCCTCAGGATGGCGGGCCGGCGACAGATTCACTCCCAGCGGCGGTGATCTTCCGCTCCCGCAGGAAGCCCGCCGGCGGCAATGGGCAGGCGACGGTCAAGGAGCCGCCCGCGTCCGTGCCGGACGTCGAGGAGTACAGGATGGAGCCCACGGCCCTCCGGCCGCTGCCCCCCGCCGAGCTCGATGCGCTCTTCGCCGAGATCGACGCTCTGACCCGCAGCAACCGCGGGCCCCGCGACCCGGAGGTGGAAGCACGGCTCCTGGAGCTGCGCCATCGCGCCGGTGCCGGCCTGATCGCCGACCCACCGCACCGCCCCGAGCAGCCCTCTCCGGCCGAGGGGCTGCCGGCTCACGGCCCGAACGGAAGCGCACTGCCCGAGGTGTCGGCCGATGAGCTCACGCCGGGCCTCCTGCGGGCCGGCATGCTCCAGAACGGCTGCCTGCTGGTCCGCGGCCTGGTCGACCCCGAGACCTCCGCCGACCTCGCTCACGGCATCGACGCCGCGTTCGCCGAGCGCTCGGGCAGCCCGACCGACCCCAGCCATCGCTACTACCGGGAATTTGCGCCTGACCCGCCGTTTCCGGTCCTCGGAGAGCGCCCGTGGATCGAGGAGGGCGGCGGAGTCCTCGCGGTCGACTCGCCGCGCGTTATGTTCGACGTGCTCGAGGCGTTCGAGCAGGCGGGCATGCCCGAGCTGATCCGCGACTACCTTGGCGAGCGACCCGCGCTATCCGCGAACAAGAGCACCCTTCGCAAGGCCGAGCCGTCGGTTCCGGGAGCCTGGCATCAAGACGGCTCGTTCCTCGGCGACGTGCGTGCCCTCAACGTCTGGCTCGCGCTGTCGCGCTGCGGCGACACCGCGCCCGGGCTCGACGTCGTGCCCAGGCGCCTCGACGACTACGTCCCGACCGGCACGGAGGGAACCTACCTCGGCTTCCAGGTCTCGCAGGCGATCGCCGAGCAGGCGGCCGGCGAGACGGGGATCGAGCGGCCGATCTTCAATCCCGGCGACGCCCTGCTCTTCGACGAGCTCTTCCTGCACCAGACCGCATCAGACCCGTCGATGCCCAACGTCCGCTACGCGGTCGAGGCGTGGTTCTTCGGGCCATCGGCCTTCCCGAACGGCTACGTCCCGATCTCGTACTGACCCCTCCGTAGGCGTCTCGTGAACGCGGTCGAGGCGCAGGCCCTGCGACGAGCGGGCGGAGGCGAGACCACCGAGCCGGAGCTCGTCGCCCGCCTCGAGAGCCCGCTCCCCCGGCAACTGGGGGTCGGCTCGGGCAACTGCCTGTTCGTCTGGGGCACCTGCTTTCACCAAAGCCGCGCCATCCGCGAGCTCCGCATCGGGCTCCGCGGCGCCGAGCAGCCGGCCAGCGCCGTCGGCATGCCGCGTCCGGACCTCTTCGAGGCCCTGCACCCGGATCGCGATCCGCTTGCTGCGCGCGACGTGGACCCGCGAAGCGACGAGGACCCGCTCGGGCGCAGCTACAGAAGCGGCTTCTGGGCCATCGCCGGGTTCGACCCGGTCACAGCGCCAGCGCGGGCGGAGCTCAGCGCGCTTGCGATCCTCGAGGGAGGCGGCGAGGCTCGCGCGTCGCTCGGCGAGCTGGAGCTGCTGCCCGCGCTCGGCGAGCCGAGCCCCTGGCCGTCGAATGTCGCCTCCGAGTCCTCGAGGGTCGCCATCTGCATGGCGACGTTCGACCCGCCGGCCGAGCTCTTCGCAAGCCAGGTGGAGTCGATTCGCGCCCAGACGCACGCCGACTGGGCGTGCTTCATCAGCGACGACGCCAGCTCGCCCGAGCGCCTCGGCGAGATGGTGGCCGTGCTCGGAGACGACCCTCGCTTCGTGCTGTCGCGCGCGGAGCGCCGCCTCGGCCACTACGGCAACTTCGAGCGCGCGCTCGGGATGGCCCCGGCCGAATCCGACTACGTCGCGCTCTGCGACCAGGACGACCGCTGGAACCCCGAGAAGCTCGCGACGCTCGTTGCGGAGATCGGCGACGCGAAGCTGGTCTACAGCGACACCCGGCTGGTCGACCCGCGCGGGACGGTGATCGCCGGCACGTACTGGTCGCGGCGCCGCAACAACCACACCAACCTCGGGTCCATGCTCATCGCGAACACGGTGACCGGCGCCGCGTCGCTCATGCGCCGCGACCTCTTGGAGCTCGCCCTGCCGTTTCCGCCACGACTCGGCCACCCCTACCACGACCACTGGCTGGCGGTCGCGGCGCTCGCGACCGGGCGCATCGCGTACGTCGACAGGCCCCTCTACGACTACGTGCAGCACCGACAGGCCCAGATCGGGCACGCTGCGGCCAACGCCGGAAGCCCCCGTGGCCCGCGCGCGCTCGCGGCGCGCGTCCGCCGCGCCGCATCCGCCCCGCACAGGACCTTCGCTAGCTGGCGTGCGATGTACTTCTTCGATGTCTGCCGGATCGCTCTGTTCGCAGCCGTCCTCGAGCGGCGGACCGGGGCCGAGCCCGTCGCGCCTCACAAGCGCCGCGTCCTTCGCCGCTTCGTGGACGTCGGAGGGTCCTGGCCGAGCTTCGCCTGGCTTGGAGCGAGGCGGCTGCGGGCGCTCGCGGGGCGCACCGAGACGATGGGCGCCGAGGGGGCCCTGATGCGCGGGCTTGCCTGGCGGCGACTCGCGGCGGCGCTCTCCGGGCGCAGGCTGCCGTTTCCCCAGGTGCGGGGAGACTCGCGGGTGCCGAGCCTGGCGGAGGCCAGCGGCCAGGGCCTCATCGCGCACCAGGCCACTCGCACGCTCGCCGACAAGACCCGGCCCCTGGACCTGGACGTCCGCGGGGACGCGCCGGTCCGAGTCAACCTGCTGCTCCCGACGATCGACCTGCGCCACTTCTTCGGCGGCTACGGGGCGAAGCTCAACCTGGCGCGCCGCCTCGCCGAGCGCGGCCGCCGCGTGCGCCTCGTGACCGTCGACCCGACGCCGCCCCTGCCCCGCTCCTGGCGCTCCGAGATCGAGTCCTACGAGGGGCTCGAGGGGGTCTTCGACCTGGTCGAGGTCGAGTTCGGCAGAGAGGCGTCGCCGGTCGCCGTCAACCCCTCCGACGCGTTCATCGCGACCACGTGGTGGACGGCCCACGTGGCGGCGGCCGCGGTCGAGGCGCTCGATGCGAGGAGGTTCCTGTACCTGATCCAGGAGTACGAGCCCTTCACGTTCGCCATGGGCTCCTACGCGGCGGCCGCTGCGGAGAGCTACGAGCTCCCGCACCGGGCGCTCTTCTCGACCGAGCTGCTGCGCGAGTGGTTCCGCCGTGAGCAGCTGGGCGTCTTCGCCGCCGGGGCGGAAGCGGGCGACCGCGACTCCGTGGCCTTTCAGAACGCGATCACCGCCGTCCCCAAGCCGAGCGCGGCGGCGCTCCAGGATCGCTCGTCGCGGCGGCTCCTCTTCTACGCCAGGCCGGAGGCCCACGCCGCCCGCAACATGTTCGAGCTGGGGCTCCTGGCGCTTGCGCGAGCGGTCGAGGCTGGCGCGATCGGGCCCGAGTGGGAGCTCCACGGCGTCGGCGGGGTCTCCGAGGCGCCCAGCATCGAGCTCGGCCGGGGCGCCGTGCTCGAGATGATGCCGCGGCGCGCCCAGAGCGACTACGCGCGCCTGCTCGAGCAGTACGACGTCGGGCTGGCACTCATGTATACCCCCCACCCCAGCCTTGTCCCGATCGAGATGGCCTCGGCAGGAATGCTGACCGTGACCAACTCCTTCGCGAACAAGACCCCCGAGGCAATGGCCGCGATCTCCACGAACCTGATCACCGTCGCGCCAAGCGTCGAAGGTGTCGCCGCCGGCCTCGCGGACGCGGTGCGCTCGGCGCCGGACTTCGAACGGCGATCCGCCGGCGCCGCGGTCAACTGGAGCCGCGACTGGCAGGCCTCGTTTCCAGACGAGCTCTTGGAACGGATCGAGGGCCTCCTCGATGGCTGAAAACGGCCGGCGCGCGCCGGTGACCGTAGAGGTCACCGACCTGCACAAGTCCTTCCGGATTCCAACGCACAGGGTCGACACCCTCAAGGAGCGCGCGCTCCACCCGCTCGCGCGCATGGAGTTCTCGGACCTCGAGGCGCTCAGGGGGATCACGTTCTCGGTCCACAAGGGCGAGGTGATGGGCATCGTTGGCCGCAACGGTTCCGGCAAGACGACGCTGCTGAAGCTCCTGGCGAGCATCTACCGCGCCGACAGCGGGAGGATCAGGGTGGCCGGGACA
>JAWVFM010000163.1:0-6224 GCA_033856015.1 Solirubrobacterales bacterium | reverse complement strand
TCCGGCGAGTTGACGTCGGGGTTGTGGGGGATGCCGACCCCGACGGCCGCGTCGATGAAGCGCTTCGTGAGCGCGCGCGGGGTCCGCGGGTCGGAGACGGTGAGCGGGCCGCCGGCCCCGTGAACCTCGGAGGCGCCGCGCTCGTTCGTCTCGGCCCGCTTGAAGAGGGGCAGCACGTCTTCGTAGCCCCAGCCTTCGCACCCCGCCTCCTGCCAGCCGTCGTAGTCGAGCGGGCGCCCGCGGACGTACATCATCGCGTTCATCGAGCTCGACCCGCCGAGGGACCTCCCGCGCGGCACGTACAGCATGCGGCCGCCGAGGTGCGGTTCAGGGCCGCTCGCGTAGTCCCAGTCGAGCTTGGTCTTGAATTGCTTCGAGAAGGCGGCCGGGATCTTGATGTTGGGCGAGCGGTCCCTGCCGCCCGCCTCGATCACGAGCACGCGCGCCTCCGGGTCCTCGCTCAGGCGGCCAGCGATCGCGCAGCCGGCCGAGCCAGCGCCCACGACCACGTAGTCGTAGCTCGCCCTCACGGCGCGTAGCCTATGCCCCCGGGTGGTGTCTGCGGGAGGTAGAATGCTCGCGAGATCGACGGCTTGAAGGGAGCCCGAGTGCCTGAGGAAACGCTCGAGAGGACCGCCTTGGCGCGTGACGCCGAGCTTCCCTCGCTCGCCACCGACGCGCTGACGGAGCGTGGCGTTCGCGACTCGCTTCGCCGCCAGATCGGCCTGCTCGAGCACCGCCTCGGCGCTGTCTTCGCCACGTCGTTCCCACGGCAGGGCATCGAGTTTGGGGTCGCCGCAGCCGGCGGGCCGCGGGTCCTCGACGTCGCGGAGCTCGAGCGCGTCCGCGACGGGCTGGTGATCCGCCTCCGCGAGGCGGAGACCGAGCTCGCGCGTCGCGGCCGGATCGAGGAGCGCCACCGCGCCGTGCTCGAGGAGATGCTGGTCGCTCCCGAGCGCTACCGGGGCCTGCGGATCACCGCGCGCGACATCGGCGAGCCGAGCTGCCGGAGCTGGACGTCCGAGCCGCGGCTCGGCGTCCTCGGAATGCTGATGGGCTGGTGGAGGGTCAAGGTCTCCTCCGGCTGTCCGTTAGCCTCCGGGCGCGGCCGAGGTGGCCGTCCCCGCACCAAGCATCCACAGCTCAGCCAACTTGGCTCGAAGATCGCGAAAGCGTCGCCCTCGGCGACCGGCTCCCAACGCGCCCGCAGAGACCGGGGCCGAGCGCGCGTCCCGCGCTGACCCGTCGACAGGTGCGGCGGAGCGAGCGGCGGCCAGGCGAGCCGCGAGGCGCCGATCGGCCGATCCCGATCTGCGGCCCCCGGCGCCGTGGGCGCCGTTCCCGCTCGTCGAGCTCCTGGTGCTGGTGGCGCTGGTCCTCCTGGTCGCTGGCTTCGTCATCCGCGGCCACCGCGGGACCGTGATGATCGGGGCGGGCCTCGTCCTTGGCGCGCTGAGCGGCCTCGAGCTCTCGATCCGAGAGCATTTCGGGGGCTTTCGCTCACACACCGCCCTCCTTGCCGGAGCGGTCGCTCTGGTCGTGCTGGTGGGAACGTCGGTGCTGGTGCCGGCCGTGCCGCTGATCGTCCGCGCCCTGTTCGCCCTGCTGGCGTTTGCCGGGACGGCCCGCTTACTCGTCCGCGTCTTTCAGCGCCGCTCCGGGCTCAGCTTCAAGTTCCGCTGAGGCTTCGGCCTCGAACGGCGCGCACTAGCGCGCCATCCGAGGCCGCTGCTTGGCCGCGAGCTCCCTCGCCAGCAGGATTCGCTGACGCTCCGTGAGGCGGCCGAGCTGCCGGTTCTCGTTGAGGGCGAGCGAGACCAGGAACTTGCGTGCGCGGGCGCGACCCCAACGGCGCTGGCTGCGCAGAAGCTCGCCAACGGTCATCGACTCAACCTGCCACGGACACGAGAGGACCACCTCCGAGGCCTGCTCATCACCGGCCTGGATCGCGCGCTTCAGCGAAGCTCGGGCGAGCCTCACCCGGTTGGCATGCGCAAGGGCCTCCATGTGTTGTGGCATTGGCGAGACGACTACCGAGGCAGCTTCCATCCTCACTCCTCCTTTGAGCGTTCAGGGACGATTCCGTTCTGGTGTATGCCCTGGCGCCCCCGCGACTGGTGGTGTCGCCGAGAAAGCCGATCGGGTGGGATTTCTCTTACCGCTTCGGCTCCCTGCCCCAGGGTGCCCAAGGCGTGCCCGAGGCTAAGCGAGTGAGCGGGGGGGCGTCAACCCGTACCTGCCTCATGCCCCCCAGGTCGTTCGCTAAGAGCAGGTTTTTCGTGATGGCGTAAACCCTTGTCCGGTATCGGACAAGGCGAAACTAGCCCGCGCGGGTTAGGTCAGGGAAGTCCTTGGCGACCTGCGCGACGATCTCCAGCGCGCGGTCGAGGTGCCCGCGTTCGTGGGTCGCCATGAGGCTCGTCCGCAGCAGCGCACCACCCGGCGGGACCGCAGGGTGAAGCGCGACGTTGGTGTATACGCCGGCGTCGAACAGCGCCTTCCACAGGAGCACGGCCTGCCAGTCCTCGCCGACCAGCACCGGGACGACCGGCGTCGTGGCCTCGGTTCCGTCGGGGAGGGTGCCGGGCTCGATGACCCGCAGGCCCAGGTCGCGGAAGCCCTGGCGCAGGTAGGCCGCGTTGCCGAGCAGCTTGCCCATGAGCTCCGGGCCCTCGGAGCGGATAACCGCGAGGGCGCCGAGTGTGGCTCCAACGGCAGCGGGAACCGCGGAGGCGCTGAACATGAAGGAACGGGCCGAGATCTTCAGGAACTCGATGACCTCGGCGTTGCCGGCGATGAAGCCACCGCACGAGGCGAGGCTCTTCGAGAACGTCCCCATCCTCAGGTCCACGTCGTCCTCGAGCCCGAAGAGCTCGCACGCGCCGGCCCCGCGAGCGCCAAGAACACCGACGCCGTGGGCCTCGTCGACCATAAGCCGCGCTCCAAAGCGCTTGCAGAGCTCGACGATCGGCGGCAGGTCGCAGACGTCCCCCTCCATGGAGAAGACGCCGTCGACGACGACGAGCACGCCGCCGCCGTCGCCAGCGGCGCGGTCGAGCATCTTCTCGAGCTTGTCCATCTGGTTGTGGCGGAACGGCCGGAGCTTCGCGCCCGAGAGGCGACAGCCGTCGAGGATGGATGCGTGGTCGCCCGAGTCGCAGACGACGGTGTCGCCCGGCTCCAGGATCGTCCCGATGCAGCCGACGTTCGCCTGGTATCCGGTGGTGAAGACAAGCGAGTCCTCTGTGCCCATCCACTCCGCGAGCTCGTGCTCGAGCTGAACGTGAAGGGGCGTGGTGCCGTTCATGAACCGCGAGCCTGTGAGGCCCGTGCCGTAGCGCTCGAGGGCGTCCCTGGCCGCCTGCTTGACACGTGGGTCGCCGGTGAGCCCGAGGTAGTTGTTGGAGCCGAGCATCACGGTCTCGTGCCCCTCGATCTCCATCAGCGGGCCGGCCTCCGACTCGATCAGGCGGAAGTAGGGGAGCAGGTCGGCACTCTTGGCGGCCTCGAGCTGCTCGCGGCGATCGTGTGTGCGGACCTTCGCGAAGACGTCGATCGGGGCGCTGGCGGTCTCGGTCATCGATGAGAGTGTAGGTTGACTCGCCGTGTCAGACGTGACGGTGCGTCCAGTCGCCGGCCGGCGAGACCTGAACGCATTCATCAAGCTCCCGTTCCGGATCCACCGCGCCCATCCGCGCTGGGTCCCGCCGCTGATCTTCGACCGCCGGGCGTTCCTGGACCGCTCGAAGAACCCGTTCTTCGAGCACGCCGAGGCCGAGTACTTCCTCGCCGAGCGGGACGGCAGCGTCGTCGGGCGCATCACGGCGCACGTCGACGAGCGCTGGGACGAGTACCAGGGCGGCAACGACGGCATGTTCGGCTTTCTCGAGATGGAGGACGACCCGGCGGTGGCCAGGGCGCTCGTCGGGGCGGCCACGGACTGGCTCTCGGCCCGGGGCCGCACGCGGATGATCGGGCCGATGGACTTCACCACCAACGACGAGTGCGGGCTCCTCGTCGAGGGCTTCGAGCGCGAGCCGATCGTCCTCGCCCCATGGCACCCGCCCTACTACAAGGAGCGGCTCGAGGAGCTCGGGCTGACCAAGTCCATGGACCTCCTGATGTGGGAGCTGTGGCTCGGCGCCCTCCAGGAGGGCAACGCTTTTCACCCGCTGATCGAGGCCGCCGCGAAGAAGTCCGCTGAGGAAGGCGTGGTGATCCGCGGCATGCGGAAATCCGACCTGGAGAACGAGATCACCCGCTTCATGGAGGTCTACAACGAGGCCTGGGGCCCGAACTGGGGCTTCGTCCCGGTCACGGCGGAGGAGGTGGCCTTCCAGGCGAAGAACCTGAAGCCCATCCTCTCCGAGGACTGGGCGATGATCGCGGAACGCGACGGGGAGGTGGTCGGGGCAGCCCTCACGCTCCCCGACATCAACCAGGTCCTGAAGAAGATGAACGGGCGCCTCCTGCCGTTCGGGTGGTGGCACTTCCTGACGGGCCGGAGCAAGATCGACCGCGTGCGGGTCTTCGCGCTCGGCGTGAAGAGCGCCTACCAGCACCTGGGCGTGGCGGCGGCCCTCTACGTCCGCCACCGCGAGACCGCGGCGCGCATGCCCCAGAAGGGCGGGGAGACGGGCTGGATCCTCGAGACCAACGAGCCGATGAACCGCGCCATGGAGGGCATGGGGGGGACCGTGGTCGAGCGCTACCGCCTCTACCAGCTCGACCTGAGCGCGCCCTCGTAGCCGGCCGGCGCTCGCGAGGGCGGCGAGCGGCGCACCTATAGACTCCGAGCGCGGTGCGCGAGGAACTTTGGGAAGCAGAGGCGGTGGAGGAGCAGGGGCTCGATCCCGATGGGTTCCAGGGCGAGGTGCGCCACCTTCCCGCGACCGCCGAGTCCCGCGACATCTCTCCCTTTCGCGGCGAGGTGGGCACGGTGGCCGTGGCAGCGGCAGGCGGGCTTGTCGCCGGCGTCGCGACCGTCGCCGCGATGAGGGCGGCTCGCGCCGCCTCGCAGCCGCGCAAGGGCCTGCTGCGGCGCTCGCGCTCCAAGGACTCCCTCCCGGGCGTCCTCGCCAGCCGCTCCTTCCTGGTCGACGTTCACCTCCTCGACCGTTAGCTCCGCCAGCGCTGCGCCGGCGTCCAGCGCGACGCGTACTTTGGGGCGCATGAGCTCGCGAACCCTCGATGTCGAAGTCCGGAGCCCCTGGCCGGTTCGGCTTCCCCGACGTTCGGGAGGTGACGGCACGATGCGGGTCAAGGGTGGGCTCGTCGCCCGCCTCCTTCACATCGGCGAGCAGCCGGTCGTCGTCGCGGCCTGGCAGCGGCGCTCGGGGGAGGTGGCGTTCCGCGCCGGCGGGCGCGTCGACGGCGCCGGCCTCGCGGCGGCGATCGAGCGCATGCGCTTCGCCCTGGGCATCGATGACGACCTCTCGGAGTTTCACGCCCGCTTCCGCCGCGACCCGGTGATCGGGCCGGCCCTGCGGCGGCGTCCATGGCTCCGCCCGCGCCGCCGCCCCTTCGCCTGGGAGGCGCTCGCGTGGGCGATCACGGCGCAGCTCATCGAGTCCTCGCGAGCTGCCGAGATCCAGCGCCGGATCGTGCGGCGCTTCGGCCCCTCTCTCGATCCCGCCTCCCTCGAGAGCCCTGGGTACGCGTCGTTGCCCGGGCCCCTTCGTGACGTCCCGCCGGCCGGCGTCATCGCCGCCTGCTCGCCCGCCGAGCTGGCGGCGCGGGATCTCGCAGCCGGGCGTTCGCTGGCGATGATCCGGGTCGCGAAGGAGATCGCCGCCGGCCGCGTTGATCCCGCTGACCCGGCCGGTGATGCCCGCCTCCTCGCCATCCGCGAGATCGGCCCGTGGACGATTCAGTGCCTCGGGCTGAACGGGCGCGGCGAGGCCGACTCGCTGCCCGCGGGGGACCTGGGCTACATCAAGCTGGTCGGCCGGCTCGCCGGGCTGGGCCGCCGCGCGACGATCCCGGAGGTGGAGGAATACTTCGCGCCGTATGAGCCGTACCGCGGCCTCGCCGGCGAGTTCGCCCTCATGCACTACCACCCGGCTGTCCAGGCCGGCCCGCCGCTTCGCCTGGCCGCGTGACGAGCGCACGACATCAGGCTCGCCGCCGCCACGGCCGCCTCAGGTGGTCGGCAGTGGCGGCCTGCGCGCTCGTGACGCTCGGGGCGACAGCCGTCGTCGCTGCCTCGCCGAGCCACTCAGCGC
>JAWVFM010000162.1:0-5742 GCA_033856015.1 Solirubrobacterales bacterium | reverse complement strand
CGGATGGCCCGGACCAGGTTGCTCATCGTCTGCACCGGGAACTCGACCTCGCTCAGGTCGAGGTAGACCTCGTCGAGCGACATCGCCTCGGTGGCGACGCCGAGCTCGCCGACCATCGACATCACCCGCCGCGACATCTGCAGATAGTGCGCCATGTCCGGGGCGAGGAAGATCCCGCTCGGGCAGAGCCGGCGCGCACGGGAGGCGGGCATTGCCGAGCCGACCCCGAACTTCCGAGCCTCGTAGGACGCCGTGGTGACAACGGAGCGCGGGCCGTCCCAGGCGACGATCAGCGGCTTGCCGCGAAGCTCCGGATGGCGCAGGAGCTCGACCGACACGTAGAACGCGTCCATGTCGAGGTGCGCGATGACCCGGCGCCCGGCCACATCACGATCGTACGTTCGCAACCGGCGGCTCCCCCACCGCCGAGTGGAGAAAAACGACGTCCAGGCTGGCGAAATCCTCCACTCGGCGAGCGGTTGGAGCCCTAGATTGTTTCTGCCACCCGCGCCTGCGCGCGCTCGACGAGCTCGCGCTGCAGGCTCCGGGGGTCCTCGCCCATCGGATGGCGGCGCACCCAGGTGCCGTCGGAGCGGAGGTCCCAGGAGTTCGTCTGGTCGGCGAAGCTCCGCTCGAGGATGTCGAGAATCTCCTCGCGCACCCTCTCGTCCTCGACCGGCACGACGAGCTCGACCCGGTTGTAGAGATTGCGCGGCATCAGGTCCCCCGAGCCGATGTAGATCCGCGGCTCCTCGCCGGGGCGCTCGAAGCTGTAGATCCGCGAGTGCTCGAGGAACCTGCCCACCACGGAGGCCACGGAGATGTTCTCGGAGACGCCCGGCACGCCGGGGCGCAGGGCGCAGATGCCGCGGATGTTCAGGTCGACCTCGACGCCCGCCTGCGACGCGCGGTAGAGCGCGCGGATCGAGGCCGGGTCGAGCAGGGAGTTCATCTTCATCCTGATCCGCGCCGGCCGCTCCGACGAGTGGGCGGCGGCGGTCAGCTCGATCTCCTTCTCGATGCCCGTCTGCAGGTTGAACGGCGCCACCAGCGCCTTGCGGTAGCTCTGCGGGCGCGCATACCCGGTGAGGTAGTTGAACATCTCGGTGATGTCGGAGCCGAGCTCCGGGTCGCAGGTGAAGAGGCCGAGGTCCGTGTAGATCCGCGCCGTCTTCGGGTTGTAGTTGCCGGTGCCGACGTGGACGTAGTGGCGGACGCCGTCACCCTCGCGGCGAACGACCAGGATGCACTTGACGTGGGTCTTCAGGGCCGGGATCCCGTAGACGACGTGAACGCCCGCCTCCTCCAGCTTCTTCGCCCATTTGATGTTCGCCCGCTCGTCGAAGCGGGCCTTCAGCTCCACCATGCAGACCGCCTGCTTGCCGCCCTCGGCGGCGTCGATGAGCGCCGGAACGAGCGGAGAGTCGGCGCTGGTCCGGTACACGGTCTGCTTGATCGCGAGCACGTCCGGGTCGTCGACGGCCTGCTGGACGAAGCGCTCGACCGAGGTCGAGAACGAGTCGTATGGGTGGTGGACGAGGACGTCGCCGTCACGCATCGCGGCGAAGATGTCCGCCTCCGCCCCGTCCTCTCCCACGAGTCGCGGTTGCGTCAGCCCGGTGTGCGGAGCGTCGCGCAGGTCGGCGTGGCCTGAGATGTTGACCACGTCCCACAGGTCGCCGAGGTCCAGAGGCCCCTCGACCTCGTACACCTGCCGCTGCTCGATCTTCATGGCGTCGATCAGCTGCTGGCGAAGCCGCTCGCTCATCCCCGCGGCCACCTCCAGACGGACCACCTCGCCGAACCGGCGGCGGCGAAGCTCCTCCTCAACCGCCTCCAGCACGTCGTCGGCCTCGTCCGAGACGTCGTAGTCGGTGTCGCGGGTGACCCGGAAGGTCGAGTGGTCGAGGATCTCCATCCCCGGGAAGAGCGAGGCGAGATTTGCCGCGATCAGACCCTCGAGCGCGACGAAGACGGTCTCGTCGTGCTCGAGCTTCAGGAACCGGCCGAGCAGCTCCTTCGGCACCTTGACGCGCGCCAGCGCCTCCGTTCCCGTGTCCGGGTCGCGGAGGCTGACCGCGAGGCTGAGCGAGAGGTTCGAGATGTAGGGGAACGGGCGTCCGAGGCCGATCAGGAGCGGCGTGAGCGCGGGGAAGATGCGCCGCTCGAAGAGGCGCACGAGCTCGTCGCGGTCCTCGCCACGGGCCTCGTTCGGGTCCACGAAGCGAATGCCGTGCTCGGCAAGCGCCGGGACGAGCTCGGACCCGAAGCAGCGCGAGATCCGCGCCCGCTGCTTGGCGACCACAGCCGCGATGGCGTCGATCTGCTCGTTGGCGCTGAGGCCGTCGGCGCCGCGGCCTGAGCGGTTGGCCTCGACGTGATCGTGGAGCGTCGGCAGCCGCACCATGAAGACCTCGTCGAGGTTGGTCTCCCAGATCGCGCAGAACTTGACGCGCTCGAAGAGCGGGACCGAGCGGTCCTCGGCAAGCTGCAGCACCCGGTCGTTGAAGTCCAGCCACGAGAGCTCGCGGTTGAAGTAGAGCGAGGGCTCTTCGAGGTCCAGCTGCGGGGCCGGTAGGTTCGAGTCGAGGCTCTCGCCGGGCTGCATTGGAGCAAGGCTTCCGGCGAGTGACTCCGAGGCGAATGACTCCACAGCACCGATGGTAGAGGCAGCCGCGCCTCAGGTCGACAGCCCGCTACCAGCTGCCGGGGGCCGGCTTGCCGGGCCGCTGGAGCCAGACGTGGAAGAAGTGCGCCAGGTCCTTGCCGCTGGCTGTCTCGGCCGTGTGGATGAACTGCGCGGTCGTGGCGTTGCCCCAGCGATGGTCGTGAGCCCAGGCTCGCAGCGTCACGTAGAAGTCGTGGCTGCCGATCTTCTCGCGCAGCGCCTCGAGGGTCATCGCGCCTCTGTCGTAGATGGTGCCGTCGAAGAGGTTGGCGGGCGTCCCGGGGTCGCCGGGCGGAGGGTCCCAGAAGCCGCTGTCCGAAGCGGGCGTCGCGTACGAGTGGCGGAAGTCGTGCTTGAGCGACTCACCGCCCGTGTGCTGGCCCCAGAGCCACTGCGCGAAGGTGGCGAACCCCTCGTTCAGCCAGATGTCGGGCCAGGTCTTGAGGCTGACCGAGTCGCCGAACCACTGGTGCGCGAGCTCGTGCGCGAGCGTTATCTCGCCGACGGCTCCGGGAAAGAGCGGTCGCGTCTGGACCTCCAGGGAGTAAGCGGCCGGGGAGGGGTCCGCAATCGCCCCCACGTCCTTGAACGGGTAGGGCCCGAACCTGGTCGAGAAGAAGCGGACGATCTGCGGGATCTTCGCGAGGGTCTTGCCGAAGCCCTGGACCTGCGGGTCGACCGCGACCAGCGAGCGCAGGCCGTCGAGATGCGAGCGCGTCACGTTGAACCTGCCGATCGTCGCCGTCGCCAGGTATGTCGCCATCGGCACGGGCTCCGACCACTCGAACGTCCGCAGCCCGTGGTGCCGAACGACCTTCACCAGCCTGCCGTTGCCGATCGCCTTCAGGCCGGCCGGAACCGTCGCGTGGAGGAAGAACTCGGCCTTGTCGGAGGGATGGTCATTCGCGGCGAACCAGGATGGCGAGCCCTGCGGCTCGGATGCCACCCAGGCGCCGTCGTCCGTGCGAATCCAGCCATCCGGCGAGCCGTCCGGGTCGGTGATCGTCTGCGGGGTGCCCGCGTAGTCGACCTGGACCGTGAAGGGTGAGTTGGCGGGCAGGATCGCGGCTGGAGTGATGATCAGCTCCTGCCCGCTGCGCGAGAACGTGGCCGGTTCGCCGTTCACCTTGACGCGGTCGGGATTCAGGCCGCGGAGGTCGAGGTCGAACCGGTCGAGGCCCTCGGTCGCCGTTGCGCGCAGGCGCTCGTGGCCGACCAGGTTCGCGGAACCCGGGCTGTAGCTGATGTCCAGGTGGTAGCGGTCGACCTCATAGCCCCCGTTCCCGGCATCCGGGAAGAACGGGTCCCCCACGCCCGGCGCGCCGTCGACCCCGCCGGCCGCCGCCACGGCAGACGCAGACGCGACCGCCACCACGACCGCGGCCACCAGAGCCCGTCCGAGCGTCCGTGGCGCTCGGCGCCTCGCCCTCACTCGACCTCGGCCGCGAGCGCTCGCCTGCGGGCCCGGGCCTCCCGAAGCGTCGTCTTCGCTCCGCGCTCGAGCCTGTCCCAGGTGCCCTTCCGCTCCTGCTCGGCCCAGAACTCGCGAAACCGCCGGTGCAGCACGTCGCGGCGGGCCTCGAAATAGATGCCGAGGACCTCGAGGCCCCGGTAGAGGGCGCGGTTGGGAGCGGCGACGGCGACCCGCGGGTCGAGGTCCGGCGCGCTGCCCGCCTGCTCGCACACGGCATCGACGTCCGCCGCCCGCAGCGTCTCGATGTGCTCGGCAACGCGGGGCAGCATCACGTCGCAGTCGTGAAGCTCGCCGAGGATGTCCTGGAGGTCGCGTGCGCGCCGGCGGGCCCTCGGCGCCTCGTCGCCGAAGCAGAGCTCGGTCGCCTCGAGGATGTACCGAAGCCGCTTCGCGGCGATCCGCATGTCGTGCTGGGCGGAGCGCTCCTCGGGCTCGAGCGCCTGCGGCGCGAGGGAGCGAAGCTCGCCGAGGCGGACCCCGACGATTCGCGCGGCGTTCTCGGCGAGCGACCGCTGCGGATCGAGCTTCTTGACGCGGCGCGCCTTCAAGCGCGCGCCGCCTGCACGAGGAGATCGATCCTTCGCCCGAGCGCCTCCAGGCGCTCGGGCTCGACGCAGGGCGCGAGGTCCTCGTTGGCCTTCGCCTGCTCGTCGCGCGTGCGCTTCACGAGGCTCGCTATGCCGGGGCGGTCTGGAGCCCGAGCGCGCTCGGCGAAGCCCTCCAGCGCTGCGAGCGTGAGGTCGCGTTCGCGACGTCCACCGAGGGAATCTGCGAGCTCCTTCACCGCCGCGAGCGTGGCCCTGAAGTCCGTCTGCGGGAAGCAGGGCTCGAAGATCTCCAGTGCGGCACGCAGGCGCCGGCTCGCCACCCGCATGTCGTGGACGCCCTCGATGTCGCTCGTGTCGAGGACGTTCTCCGCATGCTCGGCGAGCTCAGCCGCCCGGACCGAGACGATCCGCGCGGCCGCCTCGGCGTAGGACGCCTGGGGGTCGAGACCGTCGATCTCGCGGGCCTTTGCCATCGCCCGACAGGGTATGCCCCTGAACCCGGTTCAGGAATGCTTGGTGCCGCTACGCGGCAAGCGCGGCCGGGTGGCCGTTGGAGGCGCCGTTCAGCAGGTCGAGGATGATGCCCTCGCGCAGGCCGCCCTTGCCGATCTGGAGCGGCTGCCCGAGCAGCTCCGAGAGCTTCTCGAGGAGGAGCACCCCACTCGGTAGGAGGCGAACCCGCCGCGGGTCAAGCTCGAACCTCTTGGCCACGTCCGCCACGGGATCGCTGGCGAGGACCCGGACGGCCCGCTCGAGCGTCTCGTACTCGAGCACGGCCCCGACCAGAGTTCGCAGCGAGGTCGCGCTCCCGCCGACCGCGACCGCCTGGTCGGGCCGCTCGACCTCCACCCCGTCGAAGAAGTCCGCGATGTGGTCGCGCAGGGCGCGGATCTCCGACGGCGTCGGCGGATCGTTCTTGAGGAAGTCGTCGGACAGGGACCCAGACCCGATCTTGAAGGACAGGACGTCGCTCGCCCCGTCGCCCACGCTCCCCAGGACGATCTCGCTGGACCCGCCGCCGACGTCGACGACGCCGATCGAGCCGTCGACCG
>JAWVFM010000161.1:0-7061 GCA_033856015.1 Solirubrobacterales bacterium | reverse complement strand
AACCGCGGCATCGAACACGTTGCGCGTCCCCTCGAGGTTGACCTTCCGGGTTTCGTCGTGGGAGCCGAAGATGACGAACGCCAGGTGAACGACGACGTCCACCCCGGCGAACAGGCTGTGCAGCGAGTTGCGGTCGAGGATGTCTCCGCGGTGGTACTCGGCGCGCTTCCAGCCGTGCTCCGCGGGCTCGAACGGGCTCCGCGCCATGCCGATGACGCGCTCGACCTCCACCTCCGCCTCCAGCGCTCGAACGACAGACTTGCCGATGTCGCCGGTCGGGCCCGTGACGGCGACCGTCAGCCCCATGGCCTCAGGCGATCCACTCCGCGATCGCGCGTCCGATCTCGGGGCCCGCGTCCTCCTGGAGGAAGTGCGAGGCGTTCTCGATCTTCCGCGGCGGGTCCGCGTTGATGGCGGCCGCGAACCGCTCGCCGACCTCGAACGGGATGATGAAGTCCGAGTCGGCCCAGAGGTGGAGCTTCGGCCGCGGGTCCTCGCGCAGCGCCTCGAGCGTTCGCTTGCCGGCAGCGGCGCCGGGCATCTCGGGCGTCGTCGGCAGGATGAGCGGGAACGCCCTGGCGCCGGCCTTCGCCTCGGGCACGGGGAACGGGGCGTCGTAGGCCGCGGCGACCTCGTCGGTCATCCCGCGTGCGCAGGCGTTGCGGACGAGCATCGAGACCGGCAGGTCCGGGGTGCGCTCCACGAAGTCGCGGAACTGGTGCCAGGCGTCGGACATCGGCTGTTCACCGGTGAAGAGGCCCGTGTCCATGACGACGAGCCGGGCGAAGCGGTCCGGGTGCTCGACGGCGAGGCGCAGGCCGATGGGCCCGCCCCAGTCGTGGACGACGGCTGTGGCGTCGCGGATGTCGAGCTCCTCGAGGAGCGTCCCGACAAGCTCGACGTGGCGGTCGTAGGAGTAC
Source organism: Solirubrobacterales bacterium (assembly GCA_033856015.1). Lineage (GTDB taxonomy): Bacteria > Actinomycetota > Thermoleophilia > Solirubrobacterales > 70-9 > JAWVFM01. Next base: position 6,141 of record JAWVFM010000161.1, on the reverse strand, counting down.
CAGCCGATGTCGGTGGGCTTGTCGGAGCGACCGAAGCCCGCGTAGTCCGGGGCGATGCAACGAAAGCCCGCGTCGCGAACGGGCGGGATCACCTTCCGCCACAGATACGACCAGGTCGGCTCGCCGTGGAAGAAGACAACCGGCCTCCCGTCTCCCTCGTCGAGGTGGGCGAGCCGCAGCCCGTCCACCTCCCGGTAGTGCGGCTCGAACTCGAAGTCCGGAAGACCCTCGAAGCGCTCGTCCGGCGTGCGGAAGGCGTCAACGGTCAATGCGTCACCCACGCCTCGGGCTTGGCGGCGATCTTCTCGATGGCCTTGGGCAGGTCGCCGGCGGCGATGTCCGCGAGGGTGACCCCCTCGAGAACCTCGCGCATGTTCGAGCGGAGCGCGACCCAGACATCCCGAAGGCTCGCCGCCGAGCCGGTGTAGTCGAGGTCCTCAGGGCTCGTCTCGCGCACCGATGCGAGCCGGCCCTCGACCACTCGCATCACGTCGGCGACGCTGATCTCCTCCGCGGGCTTGGCGAGCCAGTAGCCGCCGTCGGCGCCGCGCTGGCTCGCGACGAGGCCCGCGTGCTTTAGCTCGCCGAGGATCGTCTCGAGGAACTTCACCGGGATCTTCTGGGCCTGCGCGATCTCGTCGCGCTTCAGCGGCGGTGTCTCGGCGGCGGCCAGCTCGAGGACCGCCCGCATCGCGTAATCGGCTTTGGCTGAGATGCGCACTCTCGGCCAATAGTCCCTTATTTCGACAGCAAATGGAGGGGAGGCACGATGAGTTCGAGAGGCTCCGGGCTTCGCAGCTAGGCGGCGGCGATGGCGCCCGCGGTGCGCCGGGCGAGAGCCATGATCGTGACCATCGGGTTCGTTCCCGACGCCGTGGGGAACGCGCTCGCGTCGCCGATCCAGACTCCGGGAGTGTCGTGAAGCTCGCCCCACGGGTTCGCAACCGAAGTGGCGGGGTCGCTGCCCATCCGGCAGCTGCCCATCTGATGCGCCGAGAACACGGCGTGCTCGAAGGGAGCGAGGGAGGCTGCGCCGATCGCGGTGAGGAAGCCGTCGAAGTCCTCGCCGCGGCTCCACTCGAGGGGAGCTCGGGACAGGGTGACGATCCGCTCGGCGCCGGCGGCCTCGTGGACCTTCGCGACTGCCGCCAGCCCCGCGCGGAAGTTGGCAACGTCGAGCTCGTCGGTCAGCGGATAGGTCGGCACCGCGTTGCCCGCGGCGTCGACGTCCACTCGGCCGTGGCCGCGGTCGCGGATCAGCATGATGAGGCCGGAGGTGTCGCGGAACCTCGCCATGTCCTCCTTGTGGCCGCGCCCGGAGCGCCACGGCGTCGCGGCCGCGCTGATGCCGATCGCGTGGTGGGCGCCCTCGAGCAGGAACCCGTAGCCCTCGGGCCCCTGCGCGAACTCGTGCGAGAGGGCGGTCTGCGGCGCTCCCCACCAGGAGTCCTGCGGCTCGGCGTAGTTGGCGAAGAGCGCTCCGGCGGGGTGCAGGCGCAGGTAGTCGCCGACCGCCGGCCCGCCGATGTCCGAGCGGCGCAGGAGAGCGGGTGACTCGATCGATCCCGCAGCGACGACCACCTGCGGCGCGCGAACGACCACGCGAGCGACCGTGCCGTCGGGGTCGGTGTAGGTGCCCTCGATCCCGGCTGCGCGGCCGCCCTCGGTGAGGATCCGATCGACGCGGGCGTTGACGACGATGTCGGCGCCACGCGCATGCGCGTCGGCGAGGTAGGTCAGCTGCGTCGACTGCTTCGAGCCGGTGACGTCGCCGAACCCGACGTAGCCGGCGAGCTTCGGGTCGTGCTTGGCCGGGTCGACGTTACGCACGATCGAGCCGAAGTCCCAGCCGAGTGCATCGCAGCCCTCCTTCAGACGCTGGTGCGGGCCGTTCAGCTCCGAGCACGAGTCGGTGGCGCTGATCCGCTCGAGGACGGCGTCGAGGTGGGCGTCGTAGTCGGGGCCGTCGAGGCCCTCCAGCCCGAACTCGCGTGCCCACTGCTCGCGCACCCAGGGGAAGGTCCGCAGGCAGTTCTGCCAGTTGATTACGGTTCCGCCGCCGAGCGAGGAGCCAGCCTGGATCGAGACCTGTCCCTCGGCCGTTGCCATCGGGCCCCCGCGCAGGTAGAGGTTCTGGTAGCCCCACACCTCGAGCCCGTTGAAGTCGGCCTCGTTGAAGTAGCCGCCGAGCTCGACCACGCAGACCTGCTTGCCGGCCTCGGCCAGCGTTCCGGCGATCACGCCTCCGCCCGCTCCGGAGCCCACGACGCACACGTCGGCCTCGATCGTCATCACGTCCTCACCCGCCGCCGGGCGGCGAACGGCCAGCGGCTTCTCGACCGCCGCCGGCAGTGCCTGCGGGCCCGGGTAGCCAATCGCGTCCCAGCTCGGGTTGCGCCCCGTGCCGAGCTCCGGCAACGCGTAGAAGATCGAGAGGGTCAGGCCGCGCAGGGCGCTGATTCCGGCGAGCGCGTCGGGTCCGGAGTCCGCAAAGGCCAGGATGATCTGCTCACGGGCCTCCTGGGGAGTCTCCGCTGCCATGCCGCTCTCGGCGAGCGAGTCGAGAAGCGCGCGCAGGCCGTCGATCTGCTCCTGTGGGGCCCCTGATTGCAGAAGCGTGATCTCGATCGCCTCGCCCACGTTCAGGTGTGAGGCGGCGCGCGCCCAGAATCCGTACGAGTCGGGGTCCCCCGCGGGCGGCTCGAGGGCGGGCACGAGCGTGTCGGTGAACGCCATGAGCGTTCGACGTTGGGCATCGTCGAAGACCACGCTCGTGGTGAGCGCCCCGAGCGTGTCGCCGATCGCCGCGGAGACCTGCGCCGAATAGGGGAAGAAGTGGGCGTCGCGCGCCGGCGCGTAGCCGGGCGTCACCATCAGCGACTGGCGCTTCGTGTACTTGCGGATGCCGTCGGCCCCGTGGCGGGAGCCCAGGCCGGAGTTCTTCCAGCCGCCCATCGGAAGCTCGAGCGCCCCGTAGTTGACCTGCGCGTCGTTGACGCACGCCACGCCGGCCTCGATCCGCCGCGCAAGCGCCTCGCCGCGCACCGTGTCCCGGGTCCAGACCGACGCCTGCAGGCCGAACGGCCCGTCGTTCGCGAGGCGCACGGCCTCGTCGGCGTCGGCGACCTTCATCACCGGCAGCGTCGGGCCGAAGGTCTCCTCGACCATGCAGCGCATCGAGTGGTCGACGCCCGTGAGCAGGGTGGGCTCGTAGAAGCGTCCCGGCCCGGCCCCGGGCTTGCCGCCGGTGACGACCGTCGCGCCCTTATCCACTGCGTCGCGGACGTGGGAGTCGATCAGCGCGAGTTGAGGCTCGAAGATGATCGCGCCGACGTCGACGGTGCCCGCGGCCCCGGGCGGTCCCTGGCGAAGGGCCTCGACCTTCTCCCGTACGCGTTCGACGAACTCGTCGTGCACCGGCTCCTCGACGTAGATGCGCTCGACCGATATGCAGACCTGCCCGGAGTTGTTCATCCCGTAGCTGACCGCGGCGTTCGCCGCCCGCTCGAGGTCGGCGTCGGCCAGCACCAGCATCGGGTCCTGGCCGCCGAGCTCGAGGCTCACGGGGGTAAGCGTCTCCGCGGCGCGCGCCATCACCTTCTTGCCCGTGGCCACCGACCCGGTGAACATCACGACGTCGACGGCGTCGACCAGGGCGGCGCCGGTCTCGCCGCGGCCGGTCGCCACGGCGAAGACGCCGTCGGGGATCCCGCACTCGGCGAGCATCTCGGCCATCAGGAGAGAGGTCAGCGGCGTCACGTCGGAGGGCTTCAGGACCACCGCGTTCCCGGCGGCAAGGGCCGGGATGCAGTCGCCGAAGGAGTTGTTGAGCGGGTAGTTCCAGGGACCGATCACGCCGACCACGCCGACGGGCGCGTAGCGGACGGTGAGCTTGCGGCCGCGCACGAACGGCGACGCCGAAAGGATCTCCTCGTCGGCGAGGTAGACCGGCGCCATCTTCGCCCAGAACTCCAGGGCGGCGAGGCCGTAGGCGAGCTCGGCGAACTGCGTCTCGTCGGCCGGGCGGCCGGTCTCGGAGCAGATCGTCCCGACAACCCGCTCCGCGTTTGCGGCGAGCCAGGCGCGCGCGGCGAGCAGGACCTTCGCGCGCTCGGCGAAGCCCGCCTCGGCCCATGCGGGCTGTGCCTGGCGCGCGGCGGCGACCAGCGCGTGGACAGCGTCCGTGTCGAGCGCCGGGACGCTGGTGATGGTCTCACCGGTCGCAGGGTTCTCGACCGCGATCGTGGCGCCGTTGGCCGCCGCGGCGCCGCTCGCGCCGTTTTGCGGCGCTGTCTCCTCGGCTACTGCCTCCGGCGACCCGGCCGGCTCCACCATCGCGTGCGAGTCTATCGCCGCGGGTTCGTCAGCTAGGCATCTAGGACTCGGCCAGGCGCTTGAGCTTCTTCAGCGAGCTCTTCATCGCCCGTTCAGCGGCCCGCGACGACACCCGGCCGGCGACGTTGCCGATGAATCCCCCCGGGAGCTCGTACTCGTTCACGTAGCGGAAGCGTGCGCCGTCGCCCGCGGGCTCGATCTCGTAGCGCACGTGTGCGGTCGTGCCCTTCGGCCCCTCCCCGCTCCAGACCGCAAGCCGAGGACGTTCCAGCTCGTCGATCCGCCAGCGAACGGCGAACTCCGAGCGCGCCAGCGAGAGCCTCTGCGTGAAGCTCGAGCCCACCTTCAGGCCGCCATCGGGCACGCCGCTGACGCTCCGGCTCGCGGTCACCCACTCGCCGAGGCGGCTCGGGTCCATGAGCAGCTCGAAGACGTGCTCGGGAGGCGCGGCGATGTCGATCGTTGTCTCCGCCTTCGGCATCAGGCGACCGCCTCCGCCGCGCGTTCGTCGGCTTCGATCGCGCGCTGGAGCGCCACGGAGGTCGACTCCGGGCGGATGTCGAAGAGGGCGGCGCCGGACGGGTCCTCGACGATCGTGTCGGCGACGAGGCTGAGCGTCAGCTGCGCGGCCACGGCTGCGTCGCCGTCGGTCACGATCGCCGCCCCTGCGGCCACCATCCCGGGCGTCGCGACAGGAATCGACAGGCGCCGCCGCGGGCGTCGTCCGAGCTCGCGGGCCATCAGGTCGACCAGCTCGAGATGGCTGAGCACGTCCGGCCCGCCGATCTCGATCTCGCGCCCGGCCGCGGCCTCCACCAGGGGTGCCTGGCGCAGGTACCGGATTGCGTCGCGCAGGCCGATCGGCTGAGTCCGGTGGTGAAGCCAGCTCTTGTCGGGTACGGCCGGCAGGCGCTCGGCGATCGAGCGCAGGAGGCGAAACGACTCGCTGGCGGCGCCGATCACCATCCCCGCGCGCACATAGCTGAGCGGTGGGCCTGTCTCCGCAAGCGCAGCGGCGGTCGCGTGGCGACTGCGAAGGTGCGGCGACGTCTCGGGGTTGCCGAGCCCGCCGAGGTACACGACCCGTCCGACCCCAGCCTGCGTCGAGGCGCTGCCGAAGCGCCTGGCCGCCGCCGTCTCGGCCTCCTCGTACCCAGCGCCGCCTTCCATCATGTGGACCAGGAAGTAGGCGACGTCGACCCCGTCCAGGGCGGCTGCGAGGTCACCCTCGCGAGCCAGGTCGGCGACGACGATCTCCGAGCCGGCGTCCCTCAGGGGGCCGGCCTTGTCCGGATTCCGAACGAGGCTTCGGACCTCACCGCCGTCGCTCGCGAGAGCGGCGACGAGCGCGCTTCCGATGAAGCCGCTCGCGCCGGCGACGAGCGAGGTCACACCGCACCTCCGGGATCGCCCTGACGGTCGATTTCCGCGCGCAGCGCGCCCACCTTCGAGGGTGGAAAGTCGAGCCGGGCGAGAGAGCGCAGAAACAGCCTGCAGACGAGCACGTGGATCCGCAGCTGGGTATTCGCGTAGATCCAGGTCCCGACGCGGGCAAACCGCCCACGACCGCGGATCCACGGATAGAAGTTCCTCACCTCGACCTTGACGCGCAGGCGCGCCGAGGATGGCAGGCCCGCCTCACCAAGACGTTTGACGTCGATCCGCAGGTGACCGCGGTCTCGCCCCTCGCGCGCCACGAGCAGGCCGCGCTCGATCGGCCACGTGACGCTCGCATGCTCGGCTCCGGTCTCGTAGCGTGGCGCGTGGAACCGCAGCAACGGCAGCCGTGGCGAGATCAGGACGACC
>JAWVFM010000160.1:0-3669 GCA_033856015.1 Solirubrobacterales bacterium | reverse complement strand
GGGCTGGCTGGCGGCGCGCCGCAGGCTCGTGGCCGACAAGCGCGGGATGGGCTCCACCCACCGGCACTTCGACCTCGAGGGCAGCGTCGACTACATCGACATCGTCTACGAGGACTACCGGAAGTGGGGGGGCCTTGACGCCGCGGCCATCGAGGGAGCGAGCGTCCTCGAGGTTGGGCCGGGGGACAGCTTCGGAGTCGCGCTCCGATTCCTCGCCGACGGCGCGGCGCGGGTCGTCGCCATCGATCGCTTCGTGACCTTCCGCGACTCCGAGCAGCAGCGTCGGATCTATCGCCTGATGCGCGAGCGGCTGGGCGCGGAGCAGCGGGAGCGGCTCGCGGAGGTGCTGTCGGAGGACGGCACACTGGCCCCAGGCGAGCGCCTGCGCGTCATCGAGGGGGTTCCGATCGAGGCTGCACCCGCCTCGCTCGGCACGGCCGCCTTCGACCTGATCGTCTCCCGCGCCGTGATGGAGCATGTCCTGGACCTCGACTCGGCCTTCGACGCGATGGACTCCTTGCTGCGCCGGGGCGGGCGCATGGCGCACGAGGTCGACCTCCGCGACCACGACATCTTCTCCGCCGGCGGCCAGCACCCCCTGACCTTCCTGACCGTCTCTGACTGGGTGTACCGGCTCATGGGCGCCTCGGGCGGCCAGCCCAACCGGCGCCTGGTCGACTACTACCGGGATGTCGCCGAGCGCCTCGGCTACGACGCGAGCGTGCTCGTCACGCACGTCGCGGGCGAGCCCGAAGCCGACGCCGGGGCGAAGACCCGGGTGCGGGGAGAGGACGAGATCGCGGTAGCCGAGCCGCTGGTCGAGGCCATCCGTCCCCGCCTGCTCAGCCGGTTTCGCGGTCTATCCAGCGCCGACCTGGCCGTCTCCGGGATCTTCCTGGCCGCCTCCAAGCCCGCCTGATTCGAACAGCGCGGCCAGGCGCTCGGCCGAGCTGCGGACGTCGAACTCCATCTCAACCAGCCGCCGTGCCGCCTGGAGGTCGACCTCGACCTGGCCGCCGATGAGCAGGGTCAGCACTCGCCGCAGGTCGCGGCTCGAGCCCTGCTCCGCGAGCAGGCCCGTGCGTCCGTCGTCGATCAGCTCGGGGATGCCGGAGATCCGCGTGGCGACGGTCGGCAGCCCGCAGGCCAGCGACTCCATCAGCGCCACGGGGATCCCCTCCATCTGCCCGTCGGAGGCGATGATGCTGGGGAGGACGAAGAGGTCCGCGGCCTCCAGGAGGTCGCGCACGGCCCTCTCGTCGATCGATCCGTGGAAGCGAACGCGCTCCTGAAGGCCGAGCTCGCCGGCGCGGGCTTCGAGCTCGGGTCGCAGCGGACCGTCGCCGACGAGGTCGAGCTCGAGGCGCTCGAGGTCGGGCGCGCCGGACACGGCATCGAGCAGGATGGCGTGGCCCTTCTTCTCCTGGAGGGCTGCGACGCACAGCGCGCGGACCGGGCCGGCGGCGGGAACCGTTCGCGGCTCGAATGGGTACTCGGCCGGGTCGACGCCGCAGTGGACGACGTGAACCGGGGTCTCGGTGTCGCCGCCGTAGTCGCGAAGGAAGCGCCTGTTGAAGTCCGAGATTGCGACGACGAAGGCTGCGTCGCGGACCTTCCTGTGCAGCATCTGCTGCTCGATGAAGATGTCGTACGCGTGCGCGGTGAAGCTGTAGGGGATGCCGGTGAGCCGGTTGCCCGCCCAGGCGGCGAGCGCCGGGTAGCCCGCGAAGTGAGCGTGGACGTGATCGACCCCGTTCCGCTCGACGGTCCGTGCATGCGCCGCGGCGAGCAGGAGTGTGGCGAGGGCGCGGAGCATCAGGCCGGGGGCTCTGATGTAGCTGCGGACGATGGCGCCGACCAGCCCGAGGAAGGCAACCGGTCGCCGGGTGAGCCAGTGGAGGACCGCGCCGGCCGCCTCGCCGCGCGAGGGCCGGTGGGCGCGCGGAACCCACCGCTCCGCGCTCGCGTGGACGAACCTCGCCTTTGGGGGGTAGAGCGACAGGAGCTCGATCTCGAATCCACCGCGCTCTTCGAGCGCGTTCATCTCGCGGACCACGAACGTCTCGGAGGCGACCGGGAAGCGCGAGACGAGGTAGGCGACCTTCATTGCCTGCGCAGGCCGTAGAGCCACTTGTCGGGCAGCTCAGGAACAGGCCATGCGTCGAACCCCAGTCGCTCGAGGAGCGGCGTAGCCTCCGTCGCCGTGAAGTCGCTGTAGGGGTGAAGCTCCATGCGGATCGAGCGAGTCCGACGCGCCCATTCGCCGCCTGCCTCGAGAACCCGGGCCTCCGAGCCCTCGATCGACATGTGGATGTAGTCGATGTCGCCCTCCGGCAGGTGCTCGCCGAGGATCGAGTCGACGGTACGCGCAGGAGTGCCCGTCAGCGAACCCGGATCGGAGGCGGAGCGCTTGCGGACGGTGAACCCGTGCGCGCCGCGCGCCGAGGTCTGGTCGACGATCAGCTCGGTGTTCTCGTCCCACACCCCAGCCTGCACCACCTGGCAGCGGTCGCCGAACCGGGCGAGGTTCTCGCGCGCGATCCCCACGCAGCCTGCGTCGGGCTCGACGCCAACCAGGCGCGCCGCGGGGTACTCGAACGCCAACGCGGTCAGCGCCGCGCCGATGTTCGAGCCGAGCTCGCAGATCTGCCGAAGCTCCTCGCCCCTGACCGCCGGCGGCGGGCGGTGGATCGAGTCGAGGTAGTACCAGCTCGCGTTGTAGAGGTCGCTGGTGCGCGGACGCACCACGATCGGCTCGCCGCCGAGGGCCTCCATCGGCACCGCGATCGTGCGCGGCGCGGCACCTGGGCGAAGGCGGCCGGCGAGCAGGCACCGGCCAACCGCCAGCGCGCCGCGAGGGCCGGCCGACGCGCGGAGCAGGCGAGTCACGTTGTGGGCGCGTGCCGAGAGCATGGTCGGAGGGCGGCGGGCAAGTGTAGGCGCCGCCGCTCGGCCGGTCCCTAGAGTGCGCGGCGTGACCGCCGCCCACCAGACGACGCCGCCCCTGCGGGTCGTGGAGCTCGCGAACTTCCAGCGTTCTCGCGGCGGCTCGTTCACCCCGATGCTCCAGGCGGTGCTTCGCGAGGTGGCCGGGCGCGGCTGGGCCGCGGAGGCGGTGTTCTTCGAGGAGGCCGGCGAATCCGAGTGGATCGACTCGCTTCGAGCCGACGGCGTCGTCGTCCACCTGGCTCCGACGAAGCTCATGAGCTCTCGCACGGGCCGGCGACGATGGCTGGCCAAGGAGCTGGGCCGCTCGGACGTGCAGACGGTATTCCACACGCACTTCACCTCCTGGGACGTTCCGACCCTGCTGAGTGCCAACCGCCGGCGCGGCGACGCCGTCTTCTGGCACGTCCACACCGCGATCTCGACCAACCCGTTCGTCCTCGCGAGGGGGAACATCAAGTTCAGGCTCATGGCGCGGGGCGTCGAGACGACGTTCTGCCCCGCGCCGAACATCTGCGACGGTCTGATCCGGATGGGCGCCAGACCGGACCGCGTCCATTTTCTTCCGTCGGCCCTACAGACTGATCTCTTCCCGCTGCTCGACGAGGAGGAGCGGCGGGCAGCTCGCGGCCGCCTCGAGCTGCCCCGGGAAGCCACCGTCCTCCTGCACTTCGGCTGGCATTTCCATCTGAAGGGAAACGACATCTTCCTCGCGACTCTGAA
>JAWVFM010000159.1:0-6893 GCA_033856015.1 Solirubrobacterales bacterium | reverse complement strand
TGATCCACCGCGCCGGGCCGTCGCTATAGTCGCCTCGATGAGAGGCACGGCGACGGCAAGGATCGCCGCCACTGTCGCGGGAGCAGTAATCGCATTCTCTTCGCTGGCGGGCGTGGCGCAGGCAAAGCTTCCCGACCGATTTTTCGGCGTTGGGCTCTCGCGCGATCCGACGCCTGCGGACCTCACGATGATGCAGACCGGCGGCGTTCAGACCGTGCGCCTGACGCTCGACTGGCGCTCCGTGCAGCCAACCGGGCCGAGCACCTTCGACTGGACGCACATGGACGAGCTGGTCGGGAGCCTGGCGGCGGCCGATATCGAGGTCGTCCCCCAGTTCATCGCGACCCCGGGCTGGCTTGGCCCGACCACCTTCACGCCTCCGGTCCACAGCGCGGAGGCGAAGAACGACTGGTCCGCCTTCCTCACCGCGGCGGTCCAGCGTTACGGGCCGACCGGCCAGTTCTGGGTGGACAACCCGACGATCCCGTTCACACCGGTCACCCACTGGCAGATCTGGAACGAGCAGAACTCCCCCGGCTTCTTCGAGCCAAAGCCGAATCCCAAGCTCTACACAAAGCTCCTGGCGATCTCGTCGGATGCGATCCACGCGGTCGACGCGGACGCCCAGATCGTCCTCGGCGGCATGTTCAGGACCACCGGCAAGAAGAACTCGATCTACCCGTGGAAGTACCTCAAGAGCCTCTACGAGCTGAAGGCCTCGAAGTACTTCGACGTGGTCGGGACGCACCCGTACGGGTTCAACGTGAACGACGTCAAGGCCCAGGTGAAACGCATGAGCGACACCATCAAGGCGCACCACGACTCGGCCTCGCTCTGGGTCGACGAGATCGGCTGGGGGTCTGCGAAGTCCGGCAGCAAGTTCAACAAGGGCCTACAGGGCCAGGCGAAGATCCTCACGCAGGCTTACGACTACTTCACCAGTCACTCGAAGGCGCTCAACCTCGAGCGCGTCTACTGGTACACGTTCCGCGATTCGACGCCGAGCAAGGACGCGTGCGGGTTCTGCAACTCCGACGGCCTCTTCGACAAGAAGGGCAACCCGAAGCCGGCCTGGACCGCGTTCACCAGCTTCGCGGCGCCGTGAGCCGCACACGAGCACGGCTGACCGGCCTGCTTGCCTGCGCGCTGCTGATCGCCGGCGTGGTCCTTGTCCCGGTCGCCAGCGGCGCGGTCAAGCCCCGCTTCTGGGGGCTCAACTTCGCCTTCTACGACGACATCACCCACGGCGACGCGGCGCTGCTCAAGGACGCCCACGTGCGGTCCATGCGGTTCACGATCACCTGGAAGGCGGTGCAGCCGCAAGCACCCCCCGTGCCGGGCCAGCAACCCACCAGCAACTGGGACAAGACCGACGCATTGTTCACGCGCCTCGCGACGCTCGGCATCCAGCCGCGGCCGCTGATCTTCGGCTCGCCCCCGTGGGTGAACGGCCCGACTGATCTCAACGGCGTGACGGAGGCCACGCCCCCGGTCGGCACCGCCTCCGCACGCGGCTACTGGCGTTCGTTCGTCGCGGAGGCCGTCAACCGCTACAAGCCCGGCGGCGCGTTCTGGACCGGGCCGTTTGCCTCGCAGCACCCCGGCGTAAAGCCGACGCCGGTCCACCTCTGGCAGGTCTGGAACGAGCCCAACATCGCGGGCTTCTTCGCGCCGGCCCCGTCGGTGACCAAGTACGCCAAGCTCCTGGAGATCGCCCACCACGCGATCGTCGGGGCCGACCCGAGCGCCAAGGTCGCGCTCGCCGGAATGCCGGGGCACGTCAAGCTTCCCGGCCCCGAGTTCCTACGCCAGCTCTACGCGATTCACGGGATCAAGCGTGACTTCGACATGGTGGCCGCCCACCCGTATGGCCCGACCGTCGCGGCGATCAAGCACGAGGTCGGCACTTTCCGCAAGGCGATGCACAAGGGGCACGACAGCCACACGCCGCTGTGGATCAGCGAGACGTCCTGGTCGTCGGCGCCCAAGGACGCGACCGCCATCAACCAGGGCCTGAAGGGCCAGGCGCGAATGCTCAAGCAGACGCTGCACATGTACGCGCACCACCGCAAGCGCTGGAAGCTCAACCAGGTGAGCTGGTTCGACCTCCACGACCCGAACCCGTTTCCCAAGGCCCAATGCGAATGGTGCCAGCACGCCGGCCTCGTGAATTACCACGGCCAGGCGAAGCCGGCCTGGAACGCGTTTCGCAAGTTCACGGACGCCGCCGCGCGCTGACGGCCGCGGCCGACGGCGTGCCCGGCTCAGGCTTCGACGTCGCGGTTGACGACGCGGACGGTCACGTCCGCCATCGCCGCGAGATGGGCCGCAACGCGGTCGGCGACCGTGATCGAGCGGTGGCGGCCGCCGGTGCACCCGATCGCGATCGTCAGGTGGGTCTTGCCCTCCGCGATGTAGGCGGGGAGCAGGAAGCCGAGGAGGGGGTCGAGCCGCTCGTAGAACTCGCGCGCCAGGTCACCGGCCTCGACGTAGGCGACGACCGCGGCGTCGCGCCCGGTGAGCGGACGAAGGTCCTCGCGGTAGTGCGGGTTCGGCAGGAAGCGGACGTCCAGCATCAGGTCCGCGTCGCGGGGTGGCCCGTTCTTGAACCCGAAGGTGAGGATCGTCAGCGCCAGCCGGGTCTCGGCGTCGCGCGGGCCGAGCAGGTCGACGGCGATCTTGCGGCGGAGCATGGCGCCGGTGGTCCCGGTGGTGTCGAGGACGACGTCGGCGTGGTTACGCAGGGCGCTCAGCGCCTCGCGCTCGGCTCGGATCCCGTCCACGACGCGGCCGTCCGGCGCGAGCGGGTGGCGGCGGCGGGTCTCCTTGAAGCGGTCGACCAGGGCCTCCTCCGTCGCCTCGAGGAAGACGAGCGTCGGCTCGAGCCCGGAGCGCTTCAGTCCGTCGAGCACCTCGGTGAGCTCGTCGAAGTAGTCACCGCCGCGGACGTCGGAGACCACGGCAGCGCGGCGGACGTTGCTTCCCTCGTGCCTGAAGAGCTCGCCGAGGGAGCCGATCATCCGCGGCGGCAGGTTGTCGACGCAGAAGTAGCCGGCATCCTCGAACGCGGCGATCGCCTCGGACTTCCCCGCCCCCGAGTACCCGGTGATCACGAACAGCTCGACCGGGGCCTGGGGTGCCATCAGCCGGTCCGGTTGAGCTGGCGGTGGATGTCGCGCGCGAGCTTGCCCGGGATGCCGGGAACGGACTCGAGCTCTTCGCGGCTGGCCTTGGCGACGCGGTCCGGCGAGCCGAAGTGGGTGAGCAGGGCGCGCTTTCGCGCCGGGCCGACCCCCGGGAGCTCATCGAGGAGCGAGCGCGTCATCGAGGAGTCCCGGCGCTTCCGATGGTGCTCGATCGCGAAGCGGTGCGCTTCGTCGCGGACGCGCTGGAGGAGCCGGGATGCCTCCGAGTCCGCCGCGATCGGCAGGGGCCCCGGCCGCCCCGTCACGAACACCTCCTCGAGGCGCTTGGCGAGCCCGATCACCGTCGTGCCGCGATCGATCAACGGGCCGAGGACCCGCATTCCCGCGGCCAGCTGGCCCTTGCCACCGTCGATCAGGACCAGGTCGGGCCTGGAGGCGAAGCTCTCATCCCGATCGTCGTCGTGCGGCGAGCGGTCGGCCTGGGTGACGAAGGCGGCGACGCGCCGCTCGAGGACCTCCTCCATCGAGGAGAAGTCGTCCGGTCCGGCGGAGCGGTCGCCGCGGATTCGAAAGCGGCGGTAGTCGGACTTCTTCGGCGCACCGCCCTCGAAAACCACCATCGAGGCGACGGTGTGCTCGCGGCCGAGGTTCGAGATGTCGAAGCCCTCGATCCGCACCGGGAGCGCGTCGAGGCTGAGTGCGTCGGCCAGGTCCGCGAGGGCGTCAACCCGCTGCTGCCGACGGCGCTCCCGCCGCAGCCGGTCCTGAGCGAGCGCCAGCTTCGCGTTGCGCTCGGCCATCTCCCGCAGGCGTCGCATCGAGCCGCGCTCCGCAGCCCGCACCTCAACCGCGCCGCCGCGGCGAACCGCGAGCGCCTCGGAGACGAGCTGCGTGCGCTCCGCGACCGCAGGCCCGACGACGATCAGCCGCGGGATCGACGGCACCGCCGAGTAGTACTGGGCAAGGAACTCCTCCGTGACCTCCTCCTCGGCCCGCTCTCCCTCGTTGGCGAGGTAGAAGCTCTGGCGCTCGGCGAGCACGCCGTCGCGGACCTGGAAGACCTGGGCGTTCGCGTCCCGGCCGTCGAGAGCCACCGCGATCACGTCGGCGTTGCGGAGCGCATCGCCGGCCACCCGCTGGCGCTCCATGAGCGACCGGACCGCCGCGAGGCGATCGCGGTAGACGGCCGCGCGCTCGTACTCCTCGCTCCGCGACGCGTCGTCCATCTTGCGCTCCAGGTCGCGCTCCACGTCCCGGTAGCGGCCGGAGAGGAAGCCGGCGATCGCCTCGATGTTGCGGCGGTACTCCTCTCGGTCGATGTAGCCCACGCAGGGCGCCTGGCAGCGCTTGATGTAGTAGTCCAGGCAGGGCACGCCCGACCGCCGTCCGGGCTCGGGTCCCTCGCAGGTGCGGTACTGGAAGAGCTTGCCGAGGATCTCGAGGGTCTCGCGGGTGCGCTTCGCGCTCGAGTACGGGCCGAAGTAGAGGCGCCCGGAGCGATGTCGCTCGCGCGTGAAGTAGACGCGCGGGAACTCCTCGTCGAGGCTGATGCCCACGTACGGGTAGGACTTGTCGTCTCGCAGGCGGATGTTGAAGCGCGGCCGGAAGCGCTTGATCATCTGCTGCTCGGTGAGGAGCGCCTCGGCCTCCGTCTCGGTGACGAGGACGTCGATCGAGCTCACCTGGCCGAGCATGTCGGCGCTCGAGCGCCCGCGCCCTGAGAAGTGCGATGCGACGCGCTTGCGGATCGAGATCGCCTTGCCGACGTAGATCACCTCGCCGCCGGTGTCCTTGAACAGGTAGACGCCCGGCTGGTCAGGCAGGTCGCGGCGTTGCTCGCGGAGGGCGTCCTCGGTCACGAGGCAGAGGTTAGGGTTCGCGCCCGCCGTCCAAACGACCAGGAGCAGCCATGAGCCCCGCCGAGACCACCAGCCCACCCGAGCTCACGACGATGCGGTTCGAGACCGACGGGCCGGTCGGCACGCTCACGCTCGCCCGTCCCGATGCCCTCAACTCGATGAGCCCCGAGATGATCTCCGAGCTGACGGCCATGGCCGCCTGGCTCGCCGACCGAGCCCCGCTTCGCGCCCTGGTCATCACCGGCGAAGGGCGAGCCTTCTCCGCCGGCGGAGACGTCAACTCGTTCAAGGAGGGCCTCGAGCGCGACGACGTCGACCTGCCATCGATGGTCCGCCGCGGCGCAGACGTGCTCCACCAGGCAATCGTCGACCTGCGCAGGGTCCCCTATCCGGTGATCGCCGCCGTCAACGGGGCCGCGGCCGGTGCCGGCTTCTCGCTGGCGCTCATGTGCGACATCCGGATCGCCTCCGAGGACGCGTTCTTCGCGGTGGCGTACGGGCGCATAGGCGCCGCACCGGACGGGGGCATGACCTACTTCCTGCCGCGCCTGATCGGGCCGGGAGCCGCCCTCGAGCTCCTCCTGGAGGACCCGAACATGACGGCCGCCAACGCGCTCGAGCGCGGGCTCGTCTCGAGGGTAGTTCCGGCCGAGCGGCTCATGGACGAGGCCCGCGAGCTGGCCGCCGAGCTGGCCAAGCGCGCGCCACACTACGTGCGGGTCGCCAAGCGGCTCATCGCGTCCAGCCTCGACAACTCGCTCGCGGACCATCTCCAGCTCGAGCGCCACGGCATCGCCGACTCGATGGCCACCGACGACCTCGCCCGCGCTGTGCCTGCCTTCTTCGCCGGCGAGACACCGGTGTTCACGGGCGAGTAGCGCGGCTGAACCTCCCGATGGCTCGCCGGGTAATACTCCCTCACACACGATGAAAGGTGGACCCTTGAAGAAGAAGCTTGGCTTGACGCTGGTGGCGGTTGCGTTCGCAGCCGTGGCCCTTGCGGCATGCGGCTCGAGCAGCTCGTCGAGCAGCACGACGGCCGCCAGCACGACGTCCTCGAGCACCACGTCCTCGAATGGCGGAGGCTCGAGCGGGGGCGCCAGCTCCACCCTGAACGTCGCGGCTGACCCGAGCGGTGCCCTGAAGTACCAGCAAACGAGCCTGAGTGCCAAGGCCGGAAGCGTCAACGTCGACTTCACGAACCAGTCTCCGATAACGCACAACGTCACGATCCAGGACTCGAGCGGCAGCACGGTGGGCGCCACCGACACGATCAGCGGCAGCTCGACCTCGACCACCGTCGACCTCAAGCCCGGCACCTACACCTTCTTCTGCTCCGTGGACAGCCACGAGCAGGCGGGCATGAAGGGCACGATCACCGTCAAATAGCCGGCCCATCATCGGACTCGAAACGGCCCGGCTGAGCCGGGCCGTTCTCGTTCCAGCGCCGGCGTCAGCCGGCGAGGGCGCGGCCGACGCTGTCGGCCACGCAGGCGGGCTTCTCGTTGCCCTCGACCTCGATCGTGATCCGGGTCACGACGTGCCACCAGCCGCCGCCAAGGTCCTCGACGGACTGGACCTGAGCCCTGGCGCGGACGCGGGCGCCCGCGGGCACCGGCGCGGGGAAGCGCACCCTGTCGAAGCCGTAGTTGACGCCCATGACGACGCCGCGCTGGTCGACCAGCTCGGACCGGAACGAATCAGTCAGCGACAGCGTCAGGTTGCCGTGCGCCACCGAGCCGCCGAACGGGCTCTCGCGCTTGGCGCGCTCGACGTCGGTGTGGATCCACTGGTGATCGCCCGAGACATCGGCGAACGCGTTGATCATGTCCTGCGTGACCTCGCGCCACTCCGTCGGCCCGATCTCCTGACCGACCAGCCCGCTGAG
>JAWVFM010000158.1:0-3014 GCA_033856015.1 Solirubrobacterales bacterium | reverse complement strand
TCGCCCGGTCGCTTCTGGGCGAGCCGAAGGTCGTGATCCTCGACGAGCCGACAGCAGCGCTCGGGGTCGCTCAGACCGCGGAGGTGCTCTCGCTGATCGAGCGCCTGCGCGAGCGCGCCTTCGGGGTGCTGCTGATCAGCCACAACCTCGCCGACGTGTTTGCCGTCGCCGACCGGATCGCAGTCCTGCGGCTGGGCAAGAACGCGGGCGACTTCCAGACGCGCGAGACCAACGACCAGGAGATCGTCGCCGCGATCACCGGTGCCCTGGACAACGCCGTCACGCGGCGCGGGATGGACCGGGCGTTCAAGGACCTCCTCCGCGACCAGGAGCAGGAATGAGCCGCCCGCGCGCCATGCTCGTGTCCGGGTACACCGAGCTTCAGTCCCGGGTTCGCAACGGCGAGCTCGGCTCGATCCCGGTGGTCCTCGGCCTTGTCGTCATCTGGCTGGTCTTCCAGACCCAGAACAGCAGCTTCCTGTCGGCCGAGAACCTGTCGAACCTTGCTCAGCAGATGGCGGCCACCGGCACAATCGCGCTGGGGATCGTCCTGGTCCTGCTGATCGGCGAGATCGACCTCTCGGTTGGCTCCGTCAGCGGCGTCACGAGCGCCATCCTCGCCGTGATGAACGTCAACAACGGGATGGCGGCGATTCCGGCCATCCTCCTAGCGCTCGCCGCCGGGCTCGCGATCGGTGCCATCCACGGGTTCTTTTTCTCCCGCCTCGGGGTCCCGTCGTTCGTCGTGACCCTCGCCGGCCTGATCGGGTGGTCCGGCCTCCAGCTCACGGTCCTTGGCCAGGACGGGACGATCAACCTCGCATACAACGGCGGCATCGCGAAGCTCGCCAACACCTACTACGTCGCGGAGATCGGCTACGGCATCGTGATCGCGATCACCCTGGCTTACGCAGCCGTTGTGATTCGCGGGAGGCGGAGGCGCATCGCCGCCGGTCTGGAGGCGGTCAGCCTGCAGACGTTGCTTTTGCGGGCCGCGTTGCTCGGTGCTGCGCTCGTCGTCGTGGTCGCCGTCATGAACTCCTACCGCGGCCTGCCGCTCGCCCTCGTCATCTTCGGCGGGCTCGTGATCTTCTTCGACCTGATGCTGCGCCACACGGTGCTGGGGCGCAGGATCTTCGCGGTCGGCGGGAACGCCGAGGCGGCCAGGCGGTCGGGAATCAACGTGGCCAGGGTGCGCTTCGGCGTGATGATGGTGGCGTCGATGATGGCCGCGGCGGGTGGAGTGCTCGCGGCCTCGCGCCTCTACGCGGTCAACCAGAGCTCCGGGGCCAGCGACGTCCTGCTCAATGCGATCGCTGCCGCGGTCATCGGCGGCACCAGCCTGTTCGGCGGGCGGGGCTCCGCGTACTCCGCGCTCCTCGGGATCCTCGTGATCCAGTCGATCGCCAACGGGATGCTGCTGCTGAGCCTCGGCACCGACGTGCGGTTCATGGTCACCGGCGGCGTGCTGCTCGCCGCGGTGACGATCGACGCCCTGGCCCGCCGCGGCCAGGCGGCCCGCGGCCTGGCCTGAGGGCCGGGCGAAGGGAGGGGCGCGCGCCCGTCTCTAGAGGCGGTCGCGAAGGCGCGAGGCGAGGGCGCCGATTGCGACGAACGGGGGGTTCGGCAGGTCGTCGGGGTTCACGAGCACCTCTACCTCGGCACTCGCTGGGGCCAGGGCGCGGATGCGGTCGGCCAGCTCGGTGGCGCGCGGTTCCGTGGGCGCGCCGACCATCAGGTACTTCCAGCGGCGGCTGACGGCAAAGCCCTCGTCGCGCAGCTTGCGGTCCAGTTCGACCATGTCGCCGATCGTCTCCAGGTGCACGGCGACCTCCCAGTCGGACTCACCGGATTCCTCCTCCTCGACTCGCTCGGCGGCCTCGTGGCGAGCGCGCTCGGCCGACTCCTCGCCGGGCGTGGAGGGCATGGGCGTCGCGACGTCCTTCCAGTCCTCCTCGAGCGGGTGCCAGCGCGTCAGGGAGATCGACGCCTCGAGCCCGTCTTCGGAGACGAGCTTGCGGATCTCGGCCTCGGCGGCGCGTGCTGAGCTCTCGTTCCGGGTGTAGGCGAACACGTGGCTGCCGTCGCGCGTGACGATCACCTGTCCGCCGAGGGCCTCGCGGGCCTCGTCGTCGAGCCTCGCGGCGCGCAGGCGCTCGGCCAGGGAGAGGCCGGGCTCGTCGGCGATCTCGACCTCGACCCGCCACTCGTCGCGCTGGCTCGTCACGTCGTTCATACGGCGGACGAAGCTATCAGCCGCGGCTTAGTTCCAGCCGCTGACGCCCGCCGGGTGGCGCTTGTGGAAGCCGTGGGCGGAGCGCATCTCCGCGCTCCAGCCGGGCCCGGACTTGTCGCCGTCGGTTATGTACGAGGTGTCGAAGCGAAGGCCGGCGACGACCATGTACACGTGCCCGTGGCCGGCGTAGATCGTGACCCACTTGTTGTCGCCGCGCTTGCCCCACTTCATGAAGCCGCTCGAGTCAAGCGGGGCGTCGAGCAGGCCCGCACCGTGAAGCACGTAGGAGACGGAGCCCGAGCAGTCGTAGCCGTGGGAGTTCCAGTCGGAGTGCCCACCGCCCCAGCGGTAGGGCTTGTGGCGGATCTGGTTTCCGGCGTGGATCATCTCCTTCACCTCGCGGGGCGCCGACGCCGGCGCGATCGCCTTGCTGCCGTGCATCTGCGCGTCCGGAACGGCGCCCGCGCTCGCCGCGACGAGCCCACTCGTGAAGCAAGCGGCGGCCAGCACGGATGCGAAGGCCGCGATCTTCCGTGTGTGTCGGGTCTTGGTCCGCACGCTTCTCGTATCGGCGCCGACGGTCCATCTGTGAGCCCACCCGCCCTGACCTGGACGCGAGTTTCTCGCCCTCCTCGGGCGATCTGCCGGCCTCGTCGGGCGGCGAAGGAGGCGGTTGGGGCGACTTGTGCCCGGTATGCGGCGATAAGTCGCCCGGCGTTCGATTGTCCTACCTAGCTGTCGCTATGCGGTGGCGGGAAAGGACGGTTGCCCGAAACGC
>JAWVFM010000157.1:0-5251 GCA_033856015.1 Solirubrobacterales bacterium | reverse complement strand
GCCCGGGTGGGCGAGCGGCGCCTCCCAGAGGTTGATGTCCCGGACCCGCATCAGCGCCAGCCGCTTCAGCGCGCGGTCCGACCCGACGAAGTCTTCGACGAACTCGTCGGCGGGATCCATTAACAGCTCCGCCGGCGTTGCGTACTGGGCAAGGTGGCCGCCCTCCTTCATCACCGCCACCCGATCGCCCATCTTGATCGCCTCGTCGATGTCGTGGGTGACGAAGAGGATCGTCTTGCGGACCTCCGCCTGCAGGCGCAGAAGCTCGTTCTGAAGGCGCTCGCGGTTGATCGGGTCCACCGCGCCGAACGGCTCGTCCATCAGCATCACCCCGGGGTCGGCCGCGAGAGCGCGGGCCACGCCAGCGCGCTGCTGCTGGCCGCCGGAGAGCTGCGCCGGGTAGCGGTCGCGGAGGTCGGGGTCGAGCGAGACGAGCTCCAGGAGCTCGACCACCCGGGCGCTCACGCGGCCGCGGTCCCAGCCAAGGAGGTTCGGGACCGTGGCGACGTTCTCCGCAATCGTCCGGTGCGGGAAGAGGCCCGTCTGCTGGATGACGTAGCCGATCTCGCGCCGCAGCTCCGCCGGAGAGCGCTCTCGAACCGAGCGCTCCCCCACGAGGATGTCGCCCTCGGTGATCTCGATCATCCGGTTGACCATTCGCATGGCGGTGGTCTTCCCGCAGCCCGACGGGCCGACAAGGACGCAGATCTCGCCCGGCTGGATCTCGAGGTCCAGCGCCTCCACCGCGGCGCGGTCCGCCCCCGGGTACCGCTTGGTCGCTGCGCGAAACTCGACCGATACGGCGTCGGCACGGTCGCTTCGGGCGTTCTCGGCCTCCTTCGCCACGCGCGGCGATCGTACCGGCGCTCCGGTATGAATGAGGACGTGAATGCCGAGGCGCATCTGAGGGGGCTCAGCAGCGCCGAGGCCGCAAGCCGGCTCGAGAGGCTCGGGCCGTCCGAGCCCGCGTCCAGCCGCTCGATGGCGTCGATCGTCGCCGGGAACGTCTTTACGCTCTTCAACGCGATCCTCGGGGCCTTCTTCGTCCTGCTGCTCTCGCTCGGCCTGTTCGCGGACTCGCTCTTCGGGCTCGTCGCCGTCATCAACTCGGTCATCGGGATCAGGCAGGAGGTCAGGGCGAAGGAGACCCTCGACGAGCTCGCTCTCCTCGTCGCGCCGCAGGCCAAGGTCATCCGCGACGGCCGCGAGATCGAGCTCACGACCGAGGAGGTGGTCCCCGGCGACCTGATCCGGGTCGAGCCCGGCGACCAGCTCGTCGCCGACGGCGTCGTGGTCGACGCGAGGGGCCTGACCCTCGACGAGTCGATGCTCACCGGTGAGGCCGACGGCATCCGCAAGCGGCCCCGCGACCGTGTGCTCTCAGGGGCGTTCTGCCTCTCAGGCTCGGGCCACTACGAGGCGGACGCCGTGCGCGAGGAGAGCTACGCGGGGAAGGTGGCGGGCGAGGCAAAGGCGTTCCGCCACCCGCTCTCGCCGCTGCAGATCGAGGTCAACCGCGTCCTCGTCGCCACCACCGCGGCGATGATCCCGCTCGGCATCGTCCTGATCATCGCGCTGAAGGCGCGCAGCGTGGGCATCCACGACGCCGCACAGACAGCCGCTGCCGGCCTGGTGACGATGGTTCCCGAGGGGCTCGTCCTGCTCATGTCGGTGACGCTCGCCGTCGCCGCGGTGAGGCTCGCGAAGATGCAGACGCTGATCCAGCAGATCAGCGCCACGGAGGCCCTGGCGGCCGTCGACACGATCTGCGTCGACAAGACCGGGACGCTCACCGACGGGACGCTGGAGCTCGTCGCGATCGAGTTCGCCGACCCTGCCCACCCCGAGGCTGCGCAGCAGGCGCTGGGACGGTTCGCCAACTCCGCCGGCGAGCGCAACCGCACGCTCCAGGCGATCGCGGAGCGCTTCGTCGCGTCGCCGGTGCCGGTGACCGCCGAGGTGCCCTTCTCCTCCGCCTGGAAATGGAGCGGCGCCACGCTGAACGGCGGCTCCGCGACTCGCAGCTACGTGATGGGAGCCCCGGACGTCCTGAGCAGGAGCGGCGCGCTCGAGCTCTCCCAGGGCCTGGCCCACAAGCTCGCCGAGCACACGACCGCGGGGCGGCGCGTGGTGGCGTTCGGCGAGGCGCGCGGCGCCCTTCCGGACGATCCCGCGCACCAGCCGCCACCGCCGATGGAGGCGCGCGCCCTGATCGTGCTCGAGGAGCAGCTCCGCGCGGACGCGCGCGAGACGGTGGAGTTCATGCGCAGCCAGCAGGTGGACCTGAAGCTGATCTCGGGCGACGCACGCGAGACGGTGACCGCGGTCGCGCACGCCGTGGGCGTGCCGGCGGACGCCGGAATCGTGGAGGGCCCGGACCTGCCCGACGACAAGACCGGCCTGGCCCTCGCGGCCGAGCAGAACACGATCTTCTGCCGGATCACGCCGGATCAGAAGCAGGCGCTCGTCTCCGCCCTCGCCGACCGCGGCCGCTTCACGGCGATGATCGGCGACGGCGTCAACGACGTCCCGGCGCTGAAGCGCTCGCGGCTTGCGGTGGCGATGGGCTCCGGCAGCCAGGTGACCAAGGGCGTCGCCGACATCGTCCTCCTCAACGACCAGTTCTCGATGCTGCCGCGGGCAGTCGCCGAGGGCAGGCGCATCGCGCGCAACATCCACCGCCTCGGGCGGCTCTACCTGACGAAGTCCGTCTACGCGGGCTTCCTCATCCTCTACGCGGCGATCACCGGCTTCGCCTTCCCGTTCCTGCCGCGCCAGCTGACGGTCGCCGCGACGATCACGATCGGGATCCCGTCGTTCGTGCTCGCGCTCGCGCCCAGCGAGGGACCGCTCTACCGCGGCCGCCTGCTGCGAGCGCTCGCGGCCTTCGCCGTGCCGTCGGGGATCGCGATCGGCGTTGCCTCGCTGCTCTCGCAGTTCCTGGTCGACACCGTCTTCAGCGGGACCCTTCAGGAGGGCCGGACAGCCGCGACGACGACCCTCATCGTGCTCGGCCTCTCGTTCATCCTGCTTCTGGAGCGCGGCCCGGGCCGCGAGCACATCACGATTCAGAGCTACATGCTGGCGCTGGTCGCCGGCCTGGGAGCCCTGTTCGCGCTCGGCCTCGCCGCCGCGCCGGTTCGCGATTTCTTCGACCTCGAGCTCCTGTCCGCCGGCCAGTGGTTCCTGGCGCTTCTTTCGGTGGCCGTCGGCCTCGTGCTCGCCGCCGTCGCCTGGCGTGTCCCCTACATACAGCGCCTGGAGGAGGCCTCCGACACGCCCGCGCCCAGCGGCGGGCCGGGGCCGACACACGCGCCGCATACCGGCGAGGTCCCAGCGGTCGACGAGGGCTCCGAGTCGTGAAAGGCTCTCCTTCATGAACGGCCAGGACCTGCGCCGGACGAAGATCGTCGCGACGATCGGCCCCGCCACGCGCTCCGTCGAGCTGATGCAGGAGCTGATCGGCGCGGGCGCCGACGTCTTCCGCCTGAACTTCTCTCACGGGACCGTCGCCGAGCACGAGCAGAACATCGCGATGGCGCGCGAGGCATCCCGGCTGGCGGGCCGTGAGATCGGGCTGCTCGGGGACCTGCCGGGCCCGAAGCTAAGGCTTGGGGCGATCGACGGCGGGTCCATGGACCTGGTTCAGGGGACCGACGTGACGCTGGCCGTTGGCGACTCCTCAGGCGAGGGGGGCACGCTCCCCGTCTCCTGGAGCGGCCTGCCGGACGCGGTCGCGCCGGGCGGCGACGTCTACCTTGCCGACGGCCGGATCCGCCTGCGCGTGGATTCGAAGACCGAGTCGGAGGTGGCCTGCACAGTCGAGGCCGGCGGGCGTGTGTCCTCGCACCAGGGCCTCAACCTGCCGGGGGCGGACGTTGCGCTCCCGTCGGCCGGCCAGGCCGACCTG
Organism: Solirubrobacterales bacterium; assembly: GCA_033856015.1. Lineage (GTDB taxonomy): Bacteria > Actinomycetota > Thermoleophilia > Solirubrobacterales > 70-9 > JAWVFM01. The sequence goes on along the minus strand of JAWVFM010000157.1, from coordinate 1,341 downwards.
GCCTGGGTGGACTTCGCCGTCAGGAGCGGGATCGACCTGCTCGCGGTGTCGTTCGTCCGCCGCGCCGAGGATCTGATGCCGGTGGAGCGCCGCCTGCGCGTCGCCGGCTCGGACATCCCGCTGATCGCGAAGATCGAGAAGCCCCAGGCCGCGGAGAACGCCGAGTCGATCATCGAGGCGGCGCTCAGCGGCATCATGGTGGCCCGCGGCGACCTGGGCATCGAGCTGCCGCTCGAGCGCGTGCCCGTCGTCCAAAAGCGCCTGCACGCGCTCGCCGGCCGGCGCTCGAAGCCCTCGATCACAGCGACGCAGATGCTCGCGTCGATGGTCTCCTCGCCGCGCCCGACCCGCGCCGAGGTCTCCGACGTCGCCAATGCGATCTGGCAGGGCACCGACGCCGTCATGCTCTCCGAGGAGACGGCCGTGGGCGACCACCCGATCGAGGCGGTCCGCGTCATGGACCGGATCGCCCGCGAGGTCGAGCCCGACCTGCCCTACGGCGAGTGGCTCTTCAACCGCGTGGAGACCGACCAGACCGACGTGGCGAGCTCGGTGGCCCGCGCCGCCGTCGGCGCGACCTACACGCTCGGGCTCGCGGCGCTCGTCGTCCCGACCCGCAGCGGCCGCACGGCGCGCCTGCTCTCGGCCCACCGCCCCCGCGTGCCGGTTCTCGCGGTCTCCCCACGCCTGGAGACGGTGCGGCGGCTGAACCTGCTCTTCGGCGTCAGATGCGCGCTCGCGGAGGACTGGACGAGCCTGCGCGACCTGCTCGGCGATTGCGCCCGCCTGGCGCACGAGGAGGGCATCGCCAAGCCCGGCGACCTCGTCGCGATCACCGCCGGCCTGCCCGAGCAGCAGCTCGGCACGAACCTCTTCGAGATCCACCGCGTCCCATAGTCCGGCGCCGCGGCTCAGGCGCTGCCGGTGATCAGGCCTGATCGGGCGGCGGCAGGATGAACTGCGTGACGATCAGGGTCGCGGCGAGCTTCCCGTCGTCACGCTCCATTGCCACCTCGATGACATGCGTGGAGCGCCCCTCGTGCAGGTGGCGCGCCGTCGCCAGCAGCTCATCGCCGGCGCGGCCCGCGGCGAAGGCGTTCAGCTTCAGCTCGATCGTCGTGAAGTTGTAACCCGGCGGCAGGTGGCGGAACGTCTCCCAGGCGGCAACCGTGTCGCCGAGCCCCACCCAGACTCCGCCGTGCACGAGCTTGCCAGGGTGAAGGTGGCGTTCGTCGACGACGATCCGCCCGCGCGTGTGCTCGTCGGTGATCTCGAGCGGCTCGATGGCGAGGTCGGTCGGGAACGTGCGCCCGAGCGCCGCGAACCACTTGCGCAGCGACT
>JAWVFM010000156.1:0-3077 GCA_033856015.1 Solirubrobacterales bacterium | reverse complement strand
GTGGCCGTCGTCGACATGGGCACCAACTCCACCCGGCTCCTCGTCGCCGACGTCGCCGACGGCTCGCTGACCGAGCTCGAACGCCGCTCGACCGTGACGCGGCTGGGCCGCGGCGTCGACACCTCGGGGCAGCTCGCCGCCGAGGCGATCGAGGAGGTCTGCTCGACGGTGGCGGAGTACGTCGAGCTCTTCGAGCCGCTGCAGCCCGAGCGCGTCGTCGTCCTGGCCACGAGCGCCGTTCGCGACGCGACCAACTCCGGCGCGTTCACGGGCGAGCTTCGCGAGCGCTTCGGGATGGACGCCACGATCCTCTCCGGCGCGGAAGAGGCCCGGCTGACCTACCTGGGCGCTTCGTTCGGCCGCGAGCAGGCCGACGGCATCCTGGTGATCGACATCGGCGGCGGCTCCACCGAGCTCGTGATCGGGGCCGGCGCCGACGTCTCCTTCTACGCGTCGCTTCAGGCGGGCACCGTTCGCCACACCGAGCGCCACCTGACGTCGGACCCGCCGTCCCCCGGCGAGCTGGAGGAGCTCGTCACCGACCTCCACGGCCTGATCGACGAGGCGCTGGCCGGCGAGACCCTGCCGAGCGCGCGCCACGGCGTCGCCGTCGCCGGGACACCCACGTCGCTCGCCGCGATCGACCTGGAGCTCGAGCCCTACGACCCGGAGCGGGTCCACGGGCATGTTCTGGCGCTCGACTCCATCCAGAGGATGTGCTCGGAGCTTTCGACGAAGCCGCTCGCCGAGCGTCTGAAGGTGACCGGGCTTCAGGCGGGGCGCGCCCCGACGATCGTGGCCGGCGTGGTCATCCTGATCGCCGTGATGCGCGCCTTCGGACTGACCGAGATCGAGGTCTCCGAGCACGACATCCTCTACGGCGCGGCGCTCGACGCCGCGCGCACCGCGCCGGCCCAGGCAGCCTGAGACGTGGAGGAGCGCGACAAGGCCAACGCTGGAGCGGAGGCTGCGGCACCCGCGTTCCGCTCCTGGGCGAGCGCCCACCAGCTCATGTACGAGGAGTGGTGGTCGCTGCCCCAGGCGACCCAGCTCCTGCGCCATGGCTTCATGCAGGAGGTGCGGAGCCTCGCCTACGGCACTCTGCCCGGCGTGCCGGGCGAGGTGCGCATCGCACACGCCGACTTCGCGACGCAGGAGCACGGCTTCGACGCGCACTGGTTCACGGTCGTCCTGATCCCGGCGCCGGGCAGCCTCGCCTTCGCGACGCGGATCCTCTGCCACGATCGTGGCCTCTCCGAGCTCGAGCGCTCGAACCCCGATGCCGAGCGTCAGGTGATCGAGCTCGACGACCAGGCGGTCCGCCTGGAGAGCGACGACTTCCTGAAGCGCTTCACGCTCGCCGCCGACCACGATCAGGACAACGTCCGCACCTGGCAGCTCTTCGACCCGGCGATGGTCGAGTGGCTCACGGCCGAGGCGCCCACCGGGTTCTCGTTCGAGCTCCAGGACGGCGCGCTGTGCTGCTTCGTCAAGGGCCTCCTCACCGAGGAGGCAGACCTCGCCGCGCTTTGCCAGGGCGCGGCTCGGGTCTTCTCGAAGGTGGAGGAGGTCTGCGCCGGGCTCGCTTCGGCGCCCCCGGACCAGGCCGCGCCCGCCGCGGCTCCGGGAAGCCGCGACGAGATGGTCGTCAAAGAGCTGGCCGAGCACGACTTCGACGAGCCCCCGAAGAGCGTCAAGGATGCCGCCAAGGCCTTTCGCCACGGGCCGCTCCTGGGCGACGCGGCCTGGAAGCTCGGCGCCGAGGCCTTCTTTCGCGAGTACGCGGCCGCGGCCGGCTTCCAGCCGCTGACGATCGCGGCCTTTCGGGCGATCTACCTCGACGCCACGGTGAGCGGGATCCTCGAGCACGTGGCGCACGGCCACCTTGCCGGCACCGAGCTCGACGCCTACCTGGCGCTCTCCAACGACGACACCTATGAGGACCTCGGCTGGGCGACGCTCTTCGCCCCCGTCCAACCGGGCGTCAACTCCTTCGACTTCGCGGTTGACGCCGAGGCGCAGGCCGTTGACGACGACGACAACTGGAACGTGATGTCAGACGGCACGCTCGTGTACGTCTACCGCACCGACAAGGGGCGCCGCGGCAGGAAGCGCGCCGACCTCGACGAGCTGATGGCCAGGGCGGTGCCGCTCGTGACCCGGCTTGTCCAGGGCGGCCCGGGCTAAGGCTAAGGCTCGCTAGAGCTCGAGCTCGTACTCCAGCAGCGTCTCGGCGACGCCGCCGACGCGGTTGTAGACGGTCTGCGCGCGGACGTTGTCCGGCATCGTCTGCCAGGCGAGGATGGGCGCGCCGATTGCCCTCGCGCGCTCCGCGCAGGCGGCGATCAGCGCGTCCGCGAGGCCGCTGCCGCGGGCGGCGGGGTCCACGAAGAGATCCTCCAGGTAGCCGATCTTCGCCCCGCGAAGGCTCGACCACTTCCAGCGCATGCCGGCGAAGCCGGCGATCGTGCCGTCCGGCGAGATCCCCAGCAGGAGCGGGCCCTCATCGGCCGGCGCTGCGACCATCGCGGCGCACATCGCCTCGAGCCCGGCGTCGGACGGGTTCGACTCGTAGAAGTCCGTGTAGGCGCGGATCAGCGGCAGGACCTCGGGGATGTCGGCCTCGGTCGCCTCGCGAATCGAGTAGCCGTCGGCGAGCTCTCGTGCCCCGTCCATCGACTGCACCCTATCCAGCGGCGCTCGCCTGCCACACGCCCCTTAATCTTTGCCTCGGGATGCGGATTGGGGCCGGTCATCCGAGGGTGCGCGTTTGCTGGGCCGCGCTGCTTGCCTGCGGGGCGCTCCTGCTTCCCGGCGCAGCGAGCGCAGCCTTCGCGCCGCCGAACCAGCCCGGCCCGAAGCTCGACGTCTCGCACGCGAAGCTCGACGCCTCGGTCCACTGCTCCGGCAAGCTTGGCGACGCAAGCCGCGAGGCCGTCCTGCTCATCCCGGGCACGTCGCTGAACCCGAAGGTGGAGTACGCGTGGAATTGGGAGCCTGCCCTCGCCAACCTGGGCTGGCCGTACTGCACCGTCGCCCTTCCGCACAACGGCATGGGCGACATCCAGGTCGCCGCC
>JAWVFM010000155.1:0-4619 GCA_033856015.1 Solirubrobacterales bacterium | reverse complement strand
CATGACGCTGACCGCCGGGAACCAAGGGATCTCCGCTCTCGACCTCCCGTACTTCCCTGGGATCGGGAAATTCCAGCTCCTGAACTTACGCGCCTGGTACTGGCTGATATTCGCGATCGTGCTGCTGGTGCTGTTCGTGAACATCCGGCTGCGTGACTCGCGCCTGGGTCGCGCGTGGGTGGCGCTGCGCGAGGACGAGGTCGCGGCGATCTCGATGGGAATACCGGCGGTGCGCACGAAGCTGCTGGCATACTCGATCGGGGCCGTCTTCGGCGGCATGTCCGGAGCGTTCCTGGGCGCCTACTACACGACGGTGAACGCCAGCCAGTTCGCCTTCTCGTTCTCGATCTTCGTGCTCGCGATGATCATCGTCGGCGGGCTCGGCTCGATCTGGGGCGCGGTCGTGGGAGCGCTCCTGCTCTCCTACGTCAACTACTACCTGATCCCGGACGTGCTGAACGGCCTGCCCGGCACGTTCGGTCTCAACTTCAGCCTCACCGACCTGTCGTTCGGGATCTTCGGCTTCGTGCTGGTGCTGGTGATGGTGCTGAGGCCGCAGGGCCTGATCCCGGAGCGGCGCCGAACGCTCGAGCTCACCGGCGACGGCTCCGACGGGGTCGCTGCGCCGACCGAGGGAGGACCGTGAGCCCGGCCGCGCCCGCGGCGCAGGCCCCGAGGGCGACCGCCCTGATGCAGGCCACCGGTGTGACCAAGGAGTTCGGCGGGCTGGTGGCCGTGAACGACGTGTCCGTCGACATTCCGCTCGGCTCGATCGTCTCGATCATCGGGCCGAACGGCGCCGGCAAGACGACGCTCTTCAACATGCTCACCGGCCTCTACAAGCCGAACGCCGGGCGGATCGAGTTCGACGGACGGAATGTCACGGGCGCGAGGCCGGACGTGATCACCGGGCGCGGCGTCGCGCGGACCTTCCAGAACATCAGGCTCTTCCGGGCAATGACTGCGCTGGAGAACGTGATGGTCGGCCGCCACGCCCGGATGAACGCCGGGCTCTTCGGCTCGATCGCGCGAACCCCGAAGGTTCGCCGCGAAGAGGTCGCGGTGCGCGAGCGCGCGGCCGAGATCTTGGAGTACGTCGGCCTCAAGCGACCGCAGTTCGAGGCCGTGGCCACCAACCTCTCCTACGGCGACCAGCGCCGCGTCGAGATCGCGCGCGCCCTCGCATCCGAGCCGAAGCTGCTGCTGCTCGACGAGCCGACGGCGGGCATGAACCCGCAGGAGTCCGACCAGCTCACAGCGTTCATGCGCAAGCTCCAGAAGGACCTCGAGCTGACGATCCTGCTGATCGAGCACGACATGCGCGTGGTCATGGACGTCTCGGAGCGGATCACCGTTCTCGACCACGGCGAGAAGATCGCCGAAGGGGTGCCCGCGGAGGTGCGGAACGACACCCGCGTCATCGAGGCCTACCTCGGAAAGCAGGACTGACGGACCGTGGCGCTTCTCGAGGTCACCGACATTCACGCTCGCTACGGGGCCATCGAGGCGCTGGGTGGCGTGTCGCTGACCGTCGAGGGCGACGAGGTCGTGACCCTGATCGGCTCGAATGGCGCCGGCAAGTCCACGACGCTCCGCTCGATCTCGGGCCTCACGCCGGCGAGCGCCGGCTCGATCACGTTCGCAGGCGAGGACATCACCCGGCAGCCCGCGCAGGACATCGTCGCGAAGGGCATCGCCCTCGTCCCGGAGGGCCGGCACGTCTTCCCTCGCATGACCGTCCGCGAGAACCTCGACCTCGGCGCCCACCGTCGCCGCGGGCCCGAGATCGGAGCGGACCTCGATCGGGTCTACTCGCTGTTCCCGCGCCTCGGCGAACGGCAGAAGCAGAAGGCGGGCACGATGTCCGGCGGCGAGCAGCAGATGCTCGCGATCGGACGCGCCCTGATGGCGCGGCCCAAGCTTCTGATGCTGGATGAGCCGTCGATGGGCCTCGCCCCGCTCCTGGTGAAGCGAATCTACGAGACGATCGCCGAGATCCACGACAGCGGCGTGGCGATCCTGCTCGTCGAGCAGAACGCCAACTACGCGCTCGACGTGTCGAAGCGTGGCTACGTGCTGGAGACGGGCCGGGTTGCGATCGCCGACGACTCCAGGAGCCTCCGTGACAACCCCGAAGTACAGAAGGCGTACCTGGGCGCATGACCCTCCTCGCCCTCATCGGCGCCAAGGCGCTCTACCTGCTCTTCTCGTGGCTGATCTCCGCGGCCGTGGCCGCCTCGGTCGCCGACCGCAAGGGCTACGGGGAGAAGCTGGGCCTGACGTTCGGGCTCCTGCTCTCGGCGGTCGGCCTCCTGATCGTGCTGCTGCTCCCCGGCCGGCCCGGATCGCGGTGGAAGCTCGACGGGCCAATCCCGCCGAAGGCGAAGGCGAGGGTCGCGGCGCTAAACCCGGTCCGCGCGCTCAGGGCGCGCCGAGCTTCGCGCCCACGCGCCTGATCACCTCGTCCGTGAACTCCGTGGTCCCGGCCTGTCCGCCAAGGTCAACGGTTCGGACGCCTGCAGCGGTCGTCTCGAGCACCGCCTCGTAGACGGCGGCTGACGCGGCTCCCGCACCGGGCGCGCCGCGGTCCGCCGCATGGTGGAGGAGCGCGGCGACCGCGAGGATCATGCCCATCGGGTTGGCGAGGTCCTTGCCGAGGAGCGCCGGCGCCGTCCCGTGCGGCGCCTCGGTCATCGCGACCTTCGTCGCGAGGGAGTCGTCGAGCGCCAGGAGGACCGATTCAGCCCCCGCGATCGAGCCGAAGAGCGGCAGGACGAGGTCGGACAGCAGGTCGCCGTCGCGGTTGAGAGCCGGGATCACCATCGGCTCGCTGGCGGCGCCGCTCACGAGGCCGGCGAGCGTGGCGTCGATCAGGACCGGCTGATAGACGATCTCGGGATGGCGGGCCGACGCCGCGTCCATCTCCTCCTTCAGCATGCCCTCGTAGACAGGGCTGACGGTCCATTTCGGGCCTCCGTAGACCTTGCCGCGGATGCGTTCCGCCTCGCGGAAGGCGTACTCGGCGGCAGCACGGCAGTCGGAGCGGCTGATCGTCTCCGTGCGCTTCGCCAGCTCCTCGCCGTCGACGACCTCACGCCACTGCTCGGCGCCGTACGCGTCCCCCACGGCCATTCGGACGACCGAGACCGGGTGATGGACTCCCGCGATCGGCGTCACTCCGGGGATCCTGCGCCCGGTCCGCACGATGACCTTGCCGCCGATGCCCTCGCGGATGATCCGGTTCGGGCTGCCGACGTCGCCCGCGCCCTCCGGCGTGACCGTGGCGGCCTTCAGTCCCAGGCCGGTCTCCCTCATCGCCGCGGCCGCCTCGTGGCAGACCTGGTTCCTGGTTGCCCTGCGGTTCTCGAGGCTGAGGTCGAACCGCACGATTTCGAGGTTCACCCCGAGCGCCTCGTGGTCGAGGAGGCGGAGTGACTGCTCGAGGAGCTCCTGACCGGTCTCGTCGCCTTCCAGCGCCACTATCCTCACCGCGGCCATGGGATCGGAGCCTAGGGGACCGGAGCCCGAGCTCTGCAGCTGGTGCGGCGCCGCCGTCGAAGTCGGCGAGGGGTACCGGGTGGCCGCCCTCGGCGACAAGCGGGGAGCGGTGTTCTGCCGGCTGGAGCATGTGGTTCCGTGGGCCATCCAGGGCGCTCGCTGGGACCAGGGCACGACGCGGGAGCCGCTCGCCGACGTGCCCGGCCTCTGCTCGGAGTGTGGGGCTCAGGTAGGGGAGGAGGGCATCGTGCTGGTCCGCCGGCGCGGCGAGCACCGGATCCCGGACGCGTTCTGCTCCGTGGAGCACATGCTCGCCTGGGCGAAGGCCGGCGGCCGCTGGCGGTAGCGGCCGCGGCGCTCGTCCGCGGGCGATCGCTTGTGACGCCGGCCGCCTGAGGCGCCCCCGCCAACTGTGCACGTACTTGGGCTATAGGCCGATTAACTGCACAGTTGTCGGATTTTGACCGGGCGCGTCGTTCGGATCCAGTGGCTAGTGGACGGTGACGTCCACAGTGGCGGGCACGGTGGACGGCGCGTGCTTGCCGTGCGGGCAGTCGGCGATGCGCACGGTGTGCTTGCCCTGCGGCAGCGCGAGCTTGAAGTAGCTCGAGCGGCTGGTGGTGCAGCTGGGGGTTCGCCGGTAGTGCTTGAGCGCCTTCGGGCTCAGCCTGAGCGCCTTGGTGGCGAACGGGTTGTTCGGACCGGCCGCGCGCGTGGGGTTCGAGGGGCCCTGGATGTCGTACGGCTTGCCGTCCACGCTGATCTGGAACGTCGCCTGGCAGTTGAGCGGCTTGAGCGACGCCACGTGGACGACGACAGGGCTGCTGTGATCCTTGCCCGCCTCACTGGCGCGCACCCTGATCTGCTTGACGCCGGGAGGTCGGCACATATCGCTCTTCGTGCCGGCGCTCTGCTTGGCCGTCGGCCCGGGCTTGCCCGAGTGGGGGAGCGGCGGGCTGACGAAGCCGGCGCCGGCCGCGAACCTCTCGATGAGCGCCGCGGTCTGATCGGGCTTCTCGACGTTGGGGGAGTTCCCGGCGCCCTTGATCATCGAGATCTTCGCGCCCGGCACGGTGTCATAGGCGTTCGCAGCCGCCTTGGTGTCGTCCCAGATATGGTCC
>JAWVFM010000154.1:0-2879 GCA_033856015.1 Solirubrobacterales bacterium | reverse complement strand
ACGCCGCGACCGGTCGCGGCCTCGCGGCCGAGGCTGCCCTCGAGCGCGATCGGCTTGCCGGTCACGATCGCCGGCGTGTGGCCGTGGAGCTTGCCGTACTCGTCCATCATCCAGGCCATCACCTGAGCGTTGGTGTTGACGTCGGGGGCCGGGATGTCCCGGGTCGGGCCGAGGACCTTCTCGATCTTGCCCATGAACGACCGCGCGATCTTCTGGAGCTCGTCGGACTCGAGCTTGTCGGCCGGGCAGTTGACCCCGCCCTTGGCGCCGCCGTAGGGAATGCCGGCGACGGCGGTCTTCCAGGTCATGAGCGAGGCGAGGGCGCGGACCTCGTCGACGTCGACTTCGGGGTGGAAGCGGATGCCGCCCTTGTACGGGCCGCGGGCTCCGTTGTGCTGGATCCGGTAGCCGGAGAAGACGTGGATCTTCCCGTCGGAGAGCTTCACCGGGATCTGGACGGTGACCTCGCGGTAGGGCGTCCAGAACACCACGCGAAGGTCGTCGCCGAGCTTCAGGTGGTCCGCGGCGATGTCGAAGTAGTGGCGGACGATGTCGAGGTTCGAGACCTCGGCCCGCTGGCCGGCCTTGCGGCCTCCGGAAGATTCGGCGTCGGACTTGGCCCGCTCCACCGCCTCCGCGGACTTGTCCGGGTCCTCGCTGTCTCCGACCGCCTCCGCGGCGACCGTCTCGGTCTCGCTCATTGACGCTCCTCCATACGCGGCGCTTCGCGCATCCTCTCACACGCAGCGTTGCATCTCAGCCGCTCGGCCGACCTAGAATCGAAGGCGAGGGGCCATAGCTCAGTTGGTAGAGCGCCTGCTTTGCAAGCAGGAGGTCGCCGGTTCGATTCCGGCTGGCTCCATGTCTACGCGCGCACGGGAGCGATCCCGCGCCCCTCGCTCAGTCCTTCGGCGGGTTGCGGATCACGGCGATCACTCCGAACATGATCAGGGCGGCGATCAGCAGCGAGACCACCGTCAGCACGTCGATGCCGTCCTCGCCGATGACGGCGAGGGCGCTGCCCCCGAAGAGGAACACGAACAGGATGCCGACGAGGACGATCGCCCCGCGGGAGTCGAGATCCATGGCTCAGGCCCAGACCGGAGGCTTCGCAGCCTCCACGCGTTTTCGATCGGCGAAGGCCTTGATGAGCAGCAGCCCGAACAGGAAGCCGCCGACGTGGGCCAGGTAGGCGACCCCTGCGTTGCCGGCGACGTCGGGCGTGGCCACCTGCCCGACGGCGGGTAACGCCTGGAGGATGAACCAGATCCCAAGGATGATGAGTGCCGGGACCTCCACCAGCGTCACGAAGAAGACGAGGAACACGAACGTGAGCACGCGCGCTCGCGGGTAGAGAAGGATGTAACCGCCCAGGACGCCGGCGATCGCGCCGCTAGCGCCGAGCGTCGGGCCGGTGTCGCCGACGTTGAGGAAGGTCTGCGCATACGCCGCGGCCACCCCCGCGAGGAGGTAGAAGAGGAGGAACTTCAGGCGCCCCATGGCGCCCTCGACGTTGTTCCCGAAGATCCAGAGGAAGAGCATGTTCCCGAGGATGTGAAGCCAGCCGGCGTGGAGGAACATCGAGCTGAAGATGGTCTCCCACCACGGCGGCGAATCGAGCGTGACGAACGGCAGGCCGCGGCTGCCAAGGGCCTGCGCCTTGGCGTAGTCGGCGGTGCCCTCGCAGACGATTTCCGCGTCCTTCTGGCCGAACGCCCCCAGTTTCGTCCCCACGGCGCACTGCTTGCCCGGGTGGGTGATGCGGTACGGGATGGCCCCGTACTGAACCTCCGCCTGGTCGCGAGCGGTAACTCCGAGCTGCTCGAGCTGCGGGTTGGAGTTGGAGCTGTCGGACTTGCCGAGCTCCCAGGCGAAGACCGCGAAGTTGATCGCGATCAGCAGGATGGTCACGAGCGGGAACCGCAGGTTCCGCAGGTTGTCCTTGAGCGGGAGGAAAAGCATCCGGCCTAGTCGTCGACCATGTGGACGGCCACGACGTTCGCCGGGCGGAGGCGAACCAGCAGCTCACCTTCGACGGCGTTTCGCCTGCCATATTCCTCGGCGGCATCCTCGCCCTCGTAGCGCGCCGCGATCTTGGTCGTCCAGACGAGCATCTCGTCGAGGTCCCGAGAGATCGCGACCTCGCCCTCGACCATGACGTAGGCGTAGGGCTCCTCCTGGAGGTCCACGCAGATCGCCGCGCGGCCGTCGCGAAGGAGTGACCTCCCCTTGACCGTGTTCGCCGCGGTGGTGAAGAGCAGGTCGTCGCCGTCGAGGACGAACCAGATCGGGACGACGTGTGGCCGGCCGTCCCTGCGCACCGTCGCGAGCTTTCCCGTACGAGTGCCCTGCGAGAGGAACGCCCGGCGCTCCTCCTCTGACATCCGTCGCGTCACCGGCGAAGCCTAACTGCCGGTTGAGCGCCTCCGCTGGAGCCGGCGCCGGGGTGGTGGAGACGCGTGACCTACGCGGCGGCGCGGGCCTCGGCAACCTCGCGGGCCGACTCGTCCGCGTGGTAGGAGCTCCGCACCAGCGGCCCTGCGGCAACCGACTCGAAGCCCAGCGCCCGCGCCTCGCGCTCGAGCGCCGCGAACTCGTCGGGGTGCCAGTAGCGGACGACCGGCAGGTGGTTCTCGGTGGGCCGCAGGTACTGGCCGACCGTGAGGATCTCGACCCCGTGCTCGCGGAGGATCCCGAAGGCGTCGACCAGCTCGTCGAAGCTCTCACCGAGCCCGGTCATCAGGCCCGACTTGGTCGCGACCTCGTCTCCGCCCATCTCCTTGGCGAGCGCCAGCACCCTGCAGGAGCGCTCGAAGTCGGAGCCGCGGCGTGCCTTCGGGTAGAGACGAGGCACGGTCTCGACGTTGTGGTTGAAGACG
>JAWVFM010000153.1:0-6187 GCA_033856015.1 Solirubrobacterales bacterium | reverse complement strand
CGCTCGGCACCTCACCCTCATAGGGACAGCCGAACGAGGTCGAGATGACACCCTCGCAGCGAATCCCCTCGCCGAGCGCGGTGGCGATCGTCGCCTCGATCCCGGCGAGCGACTCGGCGATCGAGCGGTTGACGTTCTTGCGGTTGTGCGTCTCCGAGGCCGAGAGGAAGAGGTTGGCCTCGTCGAAGCGGTCGCGATGCGCCAGGGCGCGTTCCAGCCCGCGCTCGTTCGGGACGAGGACCGAGTAGCTCACTCCCTCCGGCCGCTCGACGGCCTCCAGGACCGCCTCGGCATCGGCGAGCTGCGGGATGACGTCCGGCCGCACGAACGACGTGATCTCCAGCCGCTCCAGGCCGCTGGACGCGAGCATCCCGATCAGCCGGACCTTCTCCTCGGTCGCGATCACCTCGGGCTCGTTCTGAAAGCCGTCGCGTGGCCCGACCTCGCGGATGCGAACGCGCTCCGGGACCATGCCCGCGCCCTGGTCGCTCAAGCGGACCGCACCTCGCCGACGTCGATCACGCGCCGCTCGTGGGTGCCGACGCCGATCGTTCGCTCGCCCTCGCGTACCTCCACGTCGAAGCGGAGCTTGCGGCCGTCCAGCACCTCGCGGAGCGTCGCCCTCGCGACACACTCCGACCCCTCCAGCGCGGCCGCCACGTGCTTCACGCAGACCTCGAAGCCAACCGTGGCCTTGCCGTCGGGGAGGTTCTCGAAGGAGAGAAGCGAGGAGGACCGCTCCATCATCCCGATCATCCCGGGTGTTGAGAGCACCCGCACTCCGATGGTCCCGCCGACGTCTGTGACAAGCCGGTCCTCGACGGTGAACGCGTCCTCGCGCTCAAGCCCTGGCTCGAGCGCCACCCTCAGACCATCCCGAGGCCGCCCGACACGCCGAGCGTCTCGCCGGTCACGTACGAGGCGTCGTCGGATGCCAGGAACACGATCGCGGCAGCGACCTCCTCCGGCTGGCCGAGACGACCCAGCTGGGTTCCGGCCTTCATGTTGTCGAGGATCTTCTGGCCGATGTCGCCGAAGTCCGCGGCGGCCATGAGCAGGGGCGTCTCGATTGGCCCCGGAGCGATCGAGTTCGCGGTGATCCCGAACCGTGCGTACTCCCGGGCGATCACCTTCATGAAGGCGATGACGCCGCCCTTGGCGGCCGAGTAGACGGCGGAGCCCTTGGACCCGACGCGGCCGGCCTCCGACGAGGTCGACACGATCCGCCCGTAGCCGGCCGCTCGCATTCCGGGGAGCGCGGCGTGGGTACAGGCCAGGACGCCGACGAGGTTGACGGCGAGGATGCGATGCCACTGGTCCACGGTCGTCTCGCCGAAGAAGCCGAACTCGTCCATCCCCGCGTTGTTGATCAGGATGTCGAGTCTGCCGCCGGCAGCCTCGACCGCCGCGCCCGCCGAGTCGAGGTCGGTGACGTCGAGCCGAACCGCGTGCCCGGAGATTTCGGCGGCAACGTCCGCAGCCCCGGATTCGTTCAGGTCGCCGATCCAGACCTCCGCGCCCTCGGCGGCGAGCCGGCGAGCCGTGGCGGCCCCGATCCCGCTCGCTCCGCCGGTGACCAGCGCCTTGCGTCCCTCGAACCTCATGCGCGCGGAGCATATGGGGCGTGCGTTGCCGGCGTTCGGAGGCCCAGGCCGAGCCGGCTCGGGCGCGCGCATACACTCTCGCGCCGATGGGCGAACCGGACGCCATTCCAATCGTCGGCGGCACCGGCGCGCTCGGATTCGGGCTCGCGCTGCGGCTGGCGCTCGCCGGACGCCCTGTCGTGATCGGATCGCGGAGCGCCGAGCGAGCCGCGGAGGCCGCGGAGCGGCTGCGAACTCAGGCGCCGGCGGCGAATGTGGAGGGCCTCGAGAACGGCGAGGCGGCGCGGCGCGGGCCAATCGTCTTCCTGACCGTCCCGTTCCGCGCCCAGTCCGAGAATCTGAACAACCTTCGCGGCGCCCTCGAGCCCGGCCAGCTCCTGGTGGACTCGACGGTCCCGCTCGCGGCAGCTGTCAGTGGCAAGGCCACCCGCTCCCTCGGCGTCTGGCAGGGCTCGGCCGCCCAGCAGGCACAGGAGATGGTGCCCGAGGGGGTCACGGTGATCGCCGCCCTCCACACGATCGCCGCCCCGGTTTTCTCGGACCCCGAGGCGGCCCTCGACGAGGACGTCCTGATCTGCGGCGACCGAAAGGCGGACAAGGCCCGCGTGGCGGAGCTGATCGAGCTCATTCCCGGGCTTCGCGCCGTGAACGCGGGCGCCCTCGAGATGGCGCGAATCGTCGAGCAGCTCACGCCCCTGCTGATCTCGATCAACGCCCGCTACAAGACCCACGCCGGAATCCGGATCACGGACCTTCCGGCAGGCGACCCCTGGTCTTGAGCCCGCCGGCCCCCGTGGCCCTGCTCGCCGGTGGCACTGGCGGCGCCAAGCTGGCGGCTGGAGTCCAGGAGCTGATCGGCGACGGGCTCGCTGTGATCGCCAACACCGGCGACGACTGCGAGGTCCATGGCCTCCACGTCTCCCCCGACCCCGACCTCGTCACCTACTGGCTCGCCGACGAGATCGACGCCGAGCGCGGGTGGGGCATCCGCGACGACACGTTCACCGTGCACGAGCGCCTCGAGCTGCTAGGAGCGCCGGGCTGGTTCAGCCTGTCCGACCGCGACCTCGCAACCTGCCTCTACCGCACCGAGTTCATGCGCGCCGGCGGGACCCTCACGGCGGCACAGGGCCAGATCGCGAGGGCGCTGGGCGTGACCGCGTCGGTGCTGCCGATGTGCGAGCAGCGGGTCCGCACGCGCGTCCAGACGCCGGCCGGCCGGCGAGAGCTTCAGGAGTTCCTCATCCTCGACCACGGCGCGGCGCCGATCGAGGGCATCGAGGTCGACGGGCTCGCGGCGGCCCGACCGACGCCCGAGGTGCTCGCGGCAATCGCCGGCGCCGAGGTGATCATCATCGGCCCGTCGAACCCGGTCATCTCGATCGGGCCCATCCTCTCGGTCCCGGGTATTCGCGAGGCGATCGCCGCCGCGGCCGCCCCCGTCGTGGCCGTGAGCCCGTTCGTGGCCGGGCGCGCCGTCAAGGGGCCAACCGAGGCGTTCATGGCCGCGGTTGGGCGGCCGTCCACGGCCGCCGGGGTTGCCTCCCTCTACGAGGGCCTCATCGACGCGATGGTCGTCGACGCGGACGACCCCGACGAGGGGCCCGACGGGGTGACCGTCTTCAGCCTGCCAACGCTGATGGAAGGCGCAGCCGGCCGCCGCGAGCTCGCCGAGCAGGTTCTCGAGCTGGCTGCGACCCTCACCGAGTGAACGCCACGGCGATCGTGCCGGTCAAGCGCTTCGGCGCCGCCAAGCGCCGGCTCGCCGACGCGATCGACCGTCGCGATCGCCCGCGGCTGCTTGCTGCGATGTTGGAGGACGCCCTGAACGCGATCGGCCGCGCGACATGCGTCGAACGGGTGATCCTGGTCACGGGCGAGAAGCGCGCCGAACGCGTCGCCATGCAGGCGGCGCAGCGCCTGCGCACGCCGATCGAAGTCCTGCGCGAGCCCGCCGATCACGGGCACTCTGAGGCGGCAACCCTGGGCGTCGTTCGCGCAATCGCGCTCGGGGCCCGTTGCGCCGTCCTGCTCCCCGCGGACTGCCCGCTCCTCGACGCAGGCGAGCTCGACGCGGCCCTGGGGCGAGCTGTAGACGGCCGCGTCGGCGTGATCCCCGACCGGCACGGAACCGGGACCAACGGGCTCGTCCTCGCACCGCCCGACGCCATCGGCCCGGCCTTTGGCGAGGGCAGCTGCGCGCGTCACCTGGAGCTCGCGGCCTCGCGCGGCCTGCGGGGCGAGGCCGACGAGCTGCCCTCGCTCGCGCTCGACCTGGACACCCCCGACGATCTCGCTGCCCTCCGCGCGGCCGTCGCAGCCGAGCCGGATCGCGCGCCGCGGACCGCAGCGGTGCTGGCCGAGCTGTGAGCGGCGCCCTGGAGATCCTGCCGCTTGCCGGCATGCCGGAGGTCGGCGAGGGCGACGACATCGCCAGCCTGATCGCAGGCGCCGCCCGCGAGCCTGTTCGCGCGGGGGACATTGTGGTCGTCTCCCAGAAGATCGTCTCGAAGGCGGAAGGGCGCATCCGGGACCTCGCGTTGGTTCGGCCAGGCGCCGAGGCGCTGGCGACGGCGGCCCGAACCGGCAAGGACCCGCGGTTGGTGGAGCTCGTCCTCGGGGAGGCCGCGTCCGTCCTGCGCGCGGAGCCCGGGGTCATCATCGTCCGCACCCATTCCGGCCTGGTCTGCGCGAATGCGGGAATCGACGCTTCCAACGTGCCCGGCGCCGAGAGCGTGACCCTGCTCCCGGAAGACGGCGACGCCTCGGCGCGCCGAATCCGTGCCGGCCTTCGCCCCGCCTCCGGCCAGGCTCCGGCCGTGGTGGTCGCCGACAGCTTCGGCCGGCCCTGGCGTCTCGGCCAGACGGACGTGGCAATCGGCTGCGCCGGCCTGGTGAGCCTCGACGACTGGCGCGGACGAGCCGATCGCGGCGGCCGCGAGCTTGCCGCGACCGCCATCGCGATCGCCGACGAGGCGGCGGCGGCGGCGGACCTGGCCCGCGACAAGACGATGGGCCTGCCAGTGGTCGTGATCCGGGGGCTCGAGCGCTTCGTGACCCGCGACGACGGCCCGGGTGCCGCGGCCCTGCGCCGCCCGGAGTCCGAGGACCTGTTCGGCTGAGGCCGCCCACGCGGGCCTTGCCGCGCAGGCCCTAGGCCTTGATCGGATCGCCCCCGGTCATCGGATCCGGGTTCCCCTCGACGCTCTCAGACGGCGCGTCGTATGCCGAGCCCGGAGTCCCGCCGAGCGCCAGGATGCGCACCGGCTCAGCGCCGGTCGAGAGCGTCCGCGGGATCCCGGCGGGCACCCTGGCGAAGACCCCCGGCTCGAGCTCGTAGTCCGCGCCGCCCGCGGTCAGGGTCGCCCGTCCGGCGAGCGCGGTGTAGACCTCCTCCTGGCCGTCGCCCGAGTGGTCGTGCTCCGGGTAGGCGTCGAAGCCCGCCGGAAAGTCCAGCACGGAGATGCCGAACGACTCCACTCCCAGGCCCGACCTCACGCGCTTCAGGCCGCCGCCGTAGATCGCCTCGAAGTCCTCAACCCGCTTCACGGTCACTTCAGCCACCGGTGCCTCCTTCAATCGACAGTGCCGCCGCGCCTCGCAGCCTACCCGTGCGGATGTCCTCCAAGGCCTGGTTCGCGTCGCCCAGGGGGTACACGTGGACCTCGGTCCTCACCGGGACCTCGGGCGCCAGCGCCATGAGCTCCACGCCGTCGCGCCTGGTGAGGTTCGCGACGGAGCGGAGCGTTCGCTCGTGCCACAGGTCGTCGTATGCGAATGCCGGGATCTCGCTCATGTGGATTCCCGCGCACACGCAGGTGCCACCCGGAGCGAGCGCCCTCAGCACGACCGGAACGAGCTCGCCGGCGGGCGCGAAGATGATCGCCGCGTCGAGCGGCTCGGGCGGACCCGCCTCCGAGTCCCCGGCCCACTCCGCGCCGAGCTCGCGAGCGAAGGCCTGGCCCGGCTCATCGCCCGGGCGGGTGAGGGCGAAAACCCGTCGCCCCTCGAACGCTGCGACCTGGCAGACGATGTGCGCCGAGGCGCCGAAGCCGTAGAGGCCGAGGCGCTCGGGGTCCCCGCACGCCCGGAGCGCCCGGTACCCGATCATCCCGGCGCAGAGGAGGGGCGCGATGTGGACGTCGTCGGGCTCGGCGGGGAGCGCAACGCAGAACCGCTCGTCGGCGACGGCCGCCTCCGCGTAGCCACCGTCGACGTCGTAGCCGGAGAAGCGACCCCGCTCGCAGAGGTTCTCCCGCTCGCTGCGGCAGTACCTGCACTCACCGCATGCCCAGGCGAGCCACGGTATGCCCACCCTTTCGCCCACCTGGAATCGCTCGGCGCCCGCCCCGCAGGCATCCACCGCCCCGACCACCTGGTGACCCAAGACCAGCGGGAGCTTCGGCTCGGTCAGCTCGCCGTCGAGGATGTGGAGGTCGGTGCGGCAGACGCCGCAGGCGCGAACAGCGACTCGCACCTCCCCGGCGGCCGGCTCGGGCTCCGGGAGCTGCGCCTCGACGAGCGGCCGCCGCTGCTCCTCGAGGACCATCGCGCGCATTGCCTGCATTGTGTCGCGGTTTAGG
>JAWVFM010000152.1:0-2581 GCA_033856015.1 Solirubrobacterales bacterium | reverse complement strand
CGCCCGTCAGCGTGGCCAGGTCCACGACGCGGTCGGCGCCCATGTCACGCACGCAGTAGGCCAGCGCGTCGGCCAGTATCAGCCGTCCCTCGGCATCCGTGTTGTTGATCTCGACGGTTTTGCCGTTGTACTGGGAGATGATGTCGCCGGGTCGCATCGAGCGGCCGCTCAGCATGTTCTCGGTGGACGGCACGACGACGACCAGGTTGAGGGGCAGCCCGAGTTCGACGATGGCGGCGAACGCCTCCAGGGCGACCGCGGCGCCCGACATGTCCATCTTCATCTCGTGCATGTTCCCGGCGGGCTTGATCGATATCCCTCCGGAGTCGAACGTGACCCCCTTGCCCACCACGCCGAGCGTCTCCTCGCCCCCACCGGTGTAGCGCAGGGCGATCAGTCGTGGCTCGGCGTCGGAGCCGCTCGCGACCGCGGCGAGGCCGCCCATCCCCTTCGCGTCGATCTCCTCGCGGCCGAGGACGGTGACCTCGACGCTCTCGTGGGCCGTCGCAAGCTCGTGAGCACGCTGGGCAAGGCCCGCGGGAGTCAGCTCGTTCGCAGGCAGGCTCTGGAGCTCGCGGGCGCGGTTCTCGGCCTCGGCGGCGACCCGAGCCAGCTCGACTGCGGGCTCGACGTCGCCCTCGACGCCGGCAAGCGTGAGGGTCTCGATGCGCGCTGGCCGCGGGTCGTCGGGGTCCGCGGAGAGGAAGCGGTCGAAGCGAAACGAGGCGAGGATCGTGCCCTCGACCAGGGCGGCAGCCCAGGCGCCGGCGTCGCCGCCGCCCGGGACCGACCACGCGACGCTGGTGGCGTCGTGGCGACCAGCTGCCTTGGCAGCGACCGCCGCCGTGACGCGAAGCCGCTCTGCGTCCAGGTCGGCGGGCTTGCCGAGGCCGACGACCAGCCAGCGCGAGTCCGCATCCGGGCGCAGGAGGGTTGCCTTTTTGAAGCCGGACTTGACATCGGCGGCTCCCGGCGCACCGGCGAGCGGGGCCGGGAGCGGAGCGCCGTCCGAGATGGCGACGACTCGCAGGTCTGCGGGGACCTCGGCCACCGGGGCACTGGTGATCTCCACCTTCACGCGAGCGAGGATATATCTGCGTGATCGGCGTGGCCGCGGCGCGACGATCCCTACGATTCCCGGTGCCGCCCGGCCGTCTCCTCCGAACTGAAAAGCAGAAAGGCTCGAATGTCGAACTCCGTGATCCTCTCCTCCGCGCGCACCCCCTTCGGGAAGATGGGCGGGGCCCTCGCGTCGCTGGACGCCATCGAGCTGGGCGCCACGGCCATCAGCGCCGCCCTCGAGCGCTCCGGTGTCGACGCCGAGCAGGTCGAGCAGGTCGTCTTCGGTCAGGTCCTCCAGGCCGGTCAGGGCCAGATCCCCTCGCGCCAGGTCCAGATCAAGGCGGGGATCCCGAAGGAGGTGCCGTCAGAGACGATCAACAAGGTCTGCGCCTCGGGCATGCGCGCGATCGGGGTCTCCGATCTCGGCATCCGCGCAGGCGAGCTCGACGTCGGCGTCGCGGGCGGCATGGAGTCCATGTCCAACGCCCCGTACCTGCTTCCGGGCGCGAGGTTCGGGTTCCGCATGGGCGACGTCAACGCGGTCGACTCGATGACTCACGACGGCCTCACGAACCCGTTCACCGGCAAGCAGATGATCAACGAGGCCAGCGAGGTCGGCAACGAGCTCGAGATCCCGCGCCTCGACCTCGATCGCTTTGCGGTCCGCTCACACCAGCTGGCCGCCAAGGCGACCGACGAGGGCCTTCTCGCCGAGGAGATCGCGCCCGTCTAGGTGAAGGTGAAGAAGGAGGAGCGCGTGGTCGCGGCCGTCGAGGCAATCCGCCCGGACACGAGCCTCGAGACCCTCGCGAAGCTCCCGGCGATCGGCGGGCCGGACGCCACCCATACCGCAGGCAACTCGCCGGGGGTGAACGACGGCAGTGCCGCCGTGGTCGTCGCCTCCGAAGCCTGGGCGCAGGCCAACGGCCATGAGCCCCTCGCGCGGATCCTGGCCTACGGCTCCGCCGCCGACGACTTCGCGTACCTGGCCCGGACCCCGGCGAAGGCCGCCAGGGTGGCGCTCGACAAGATCGGCAAGGAGCCCGCGGACGTCGATCTCTGGGAGATCAACGAGGCGGTCGCCTCGGTGGCGATCAACTCGGTGCGGATGCTCGGCGTCGACGAGGAGAAGGTCAACGTCAACGGCGGCGCGATCGCGCTGGGTCACCCGATCGGCGCCTCGGGCGCCCGCATCGTCGGCGCGCTCATCCACGAGCTTCGCCGGCGTGGCGGTGGGCTCGGCTGCGCAGCGATCTGCTCCGGCGGCGGTCAGGGCGACGCGATCCTCCTTGAGGTCAACGGCGGCTGACCCCCCGCAGACCGAGGGCGGCCGCGCAGCGGCCTTCTTCGACCTGGACAAGACCCTGATGGCGGGCTCGTCCGGCATGGTGTGGGCCCGTGTCTCGGCGCGGGCGGGCCTCTTCCCGAGGCGGCTGCTCGCGCGCTGGGCGTTGGACCACCTTCGCTACCGGTTGCGTGGCGCGAGCGACGAGGCTGCGGCCCAGGTCATGGGCGAGGT
>JAWVFM010000151.1:0-7733 GCA_033856015.1 Solirubrobacterales bacterium | reverse complement strand
GGGTCGGAGTCGGGAGTGCGCACGACCCGGGGACGAGCGCCCGCCGGCTCCTTGCGCTTGCGAGCCGAGGTGGTCGCGGCCTTCCGGGCCTCGACGTACTCCGCCCAGCCGCCTGGATAGCTGCGGAGCGCACCGTCCTCGATCACCACGGTCCGCCCACCGAGCGCCTCGAGGAGGGCACGGTCGTGTGAGACCAGAATGATCGCGCCGCCAAATCCGGCAAGCGCTGCCTCGAGCGCCTCCCGGCTCTCGACGTCGAGATGGTTCGTCGGCTCGTCGAGGATGAGCGCGTTGGCCCCGGCGGCGACGACGATCGCCAGCGAGAGCCGTCGCCGCTCTCCACCGGACAGGTTGGCAACCGAGAGCTGCGCCTCACTCCCGGAAAACAGGAAGCGCCCGAGTAGCGACCGCGCTCTGGCCTCCGAAAGCCCGGTCGCCGCACAGGCAGCGGCGAGGACGCTGCGATCGCCATTCCCGATCTCATCGGCGTGCTGGGAGAGGTATCCGATCTCCACGTTGTGGCCGACCCGCAGCGATCCGTTGGCCAGGGGCCTGCGCCCGGCGAGGGTCTCGATCAGCGTTGTCTTGCCGGAGCCGTTCGCGCCGACGATCGAGAGCCGCTCGCCGCGCTCCAGCCAGAGCTGTTCGACCTCGAGGAGGGTGCGGCCCCCGGCCTCGATCGTTGCTTCGTTGAGCTCGAGCACCGTGGCGCCCGAACGATGCGGGCTCTCGAAGGCGAACGCGAGCGACCGCGTGGGGACCGCTGTCGCCTCTGGGCCCGCGGCCTGGAGGCGCTCGATCGCCTTCAGCCGCGATTGCGCCTGGCGAGCCTTGGTCGCCTTGTAGCGAAAGCGCTCGACGAAGCGCTCCATTCGCTCGATCTCGCTCCTCCGCCGCTCGGCGGCGCGCCCGAGCTCGAGCTCGCGTCGAGCGCGCTCCTCACGCCACGCGTGCCATGGGCCCTTGAAGAACATCGCCCGCTCGTCCGACAGCTCGAGAACGCAGGTGCCCACGGACTCCAGGAACCAGCGATCGTGGGCGACGAGGACGATCGCCGCATCGAGCTCGGTGAGGTAGCCCTCGAGCCACTCGAGCGAGGCGATGTCGAGGTGGTTCGTGGGCTCGTCGAGCAGCAGCAGGTCAGGCCGCGACGCGAGTGCCCGCGCGAGGGAGGCGCGGGTGAGCTCGCCACCGGAGAAGCTCTCGAGCCCGCGGCCGAGCGCGTCATCGTCGAACCCGAGGCCGCGGAGGGTCGCCTCGACCGGATCGCGCCAGCGGTAACCGCCGACGTGCTCGAGGCGAGCCTGCACCCGCGCGTACTCCTCGAGGGTCGCCGCCTCGGCGTCGCCCGCCGCCATTCGGGCCTCCAGCTCGGCGAGCCTCCGCTCGATCGCGAGCGGTTCCGAGAGGCCGGAGAGAACGTATTCGCGGAGCGTTTCGCCGCTCCCGCGCGGCGGCCGCTGGTCGTGGAGGGCGACCCGGGTCCCGCGTCCCAGCGAGATGGTGCCGCGATCGAGCGAGACCTCGCCCGAGAGGGCGCGCAGCAGCGTGGTCTTGCCCGCGCCGTTGCGCCCCGCGAGGGTCATCCGCTCCCGATGATGGAGCTTGAAGGAGACCGAGCTCCACAGAGTCCGGCCACCGATGTCCTTGCCGATTTCGGAGACGACGACCGCGCTCACGTCTCACCTCCCAGGCGCACCTTGGCGCGAAGCTGTTGCCGGTCCTGGTTCAGCGCCGGACCAACTGCCGGCGCCGCGCTCAGGACGCGGCTAGACCGCAGCGGCTGCGCCGGCTGCGTCTTCCTTCACCTGGAAGGAGGACCCGCAGCCGCAAGCGGCGACGACGTTCGGGTTGTTGACCACGAACCCCGCGCCCTGGAGGCCGTCGACGTAGTCGACCTCGGAGCCGAAGACGAACTGCATGCTGACCTTGTCGACCACCACGGCGACGCCGTTGTGCTCGAAGACGTGGTCGTCGTCCTTGGCCTGATCGAGGGCCAGGGCGTACTGGAAGCCCGAGCAACCGCCACCGCGAACCGAGACGCGAAGCGCGGACTCGTCGGCGTTGTCACGGGTGGAGACGAGGTCCTTGATCTTCGCTGCCGCGCCGTCCGTGAGGTTGATTGCCGCTTCGGGGGTATCCATGGCTTCAGATTCTAAAGCATCGTCAAGCGCCTGCCCGGAGGCGCTGATGAGTCACTTCCCACCGTACTTCCAGTCGAGGTACTCGAGAATTCGCCTCGAGTCGTGGACCACCTCGTCTCCGTCCACGAGGACGGGAATGCGACGCTGGCCGGTCAGCTCCTCGATCTCTGGCCGGTTCGACTTCCGGTAGGGGAGCCGCTCCGTCTCGTGCGGTACGCCGAGCTTGCGGAGCCGCCGCTCGACCGCGCCGCACGGGCACAGGAAGTTGGTGCGAGTGGGGCAGCGAAAGAGCAGCACCGGCCGGCCGGGGCCTCCGGCGGCGGAGGTCATCCGCCGCCCACCAGCCGCTCGCCGAGCCCGAGCACGCGCCCGAGGAGGCCGAGGGCGGCGGTCTCGGTGCGCCCGGAGCGCAGCTTGACGCGGTCGCCCAGCTCGTCCATCTGCCAGCGCACCGCGTCCTCCAGGGTCTCCTCGTGCGGCCTCGGGGAGAAGCCGAGCTCGCGCTTGGCCTTGGTGTTCCGGTACGTCCACCAGAGCCCGCCCGAGCGGACCTCGTCGCTCGTCGCCCCGACCGGGAGGCCCAGGCGGGTCGCGGCGATCACCCCGGCCAGGGCGGCGCCCGCCGGCAGCCGCGTGGCCGGCGGTGCCACGCCGGAGATCCGGGCGAGGTCGGCGAACAGGCGGTCGAGCGTGAAGTTGCGGCCGGCGAGGATGTAGCGCTCACCGGGCTCCCCCTTCTCGTCGGCGAGCACGTGGCCGCTCGCCACGTCGCGCACGTCGACGATGTTCAGGCCGCCCTCGATGTAGACCGGGATGCGGCCGAGCAGGAAGCGGCGAACGAGCGCCATCGAGGTGCGGCTTGGGTCGTCTGGGCCGAGGACGAACGTCGGGTTGACGAAGACGACCGGCAGGCCGTGCGCGGCGACTCGAAGCGCCTCGTGCTCGGCCTCGTGCTTGGAGTTCACGTACGCGATCCCCAGGTGGCCGATGGTGAACGGCGTGCTCTCGTCGGCCGTGCCGCGAGGCTTGGCCACGCCGATCGCGGAGACCGACGACGTATGGACGACCCGCTCCACGCCGGCGGCCAGGGCCTCCTCCATGACGATCCGGGTTCCCCCCACGTTGGTTGCGAAGACGGCCTCACGGTCCCTGGGGCGCATCGACGTACGTCCGGCGGCGTGGAAGACGCGGTCCACGCCGGCCATCGCGCGGCGCACGGCGCGGCGGTCGGTGACGTCGCCCGTGACGCGGTCGGCCTCGATGTCGTCGAGGTGGCCCGTCCGAGTCGTGCGCCGCAAAAGCAGGCGTACGTCATCGCCCCGCGCGACGAGCTCGCGCACCAGGTGCGTCCCAAGGAACCCCGCCCCGCCGGTGACCAGGGTCTTGCCCACGGCGGCATCGTAGTGCGGAGTGATAGAACGGCGGAGTGGTCGCCGCCCCCACCGCCGTCGTCACCGACTCCACGTCGTACCTGCCCGACGAGCTGATCGCGGAGCGGGACATCACCCAGGTGAGCCTTTACGTGACGCTCGAGGGCGAGCAGCGGCGGGAGCTCGACATCGCTCGCGACACCTATGGCGAGTTCTACGATCGCCTGCGCAAGAGCGAAGCGGGCGCGACCACGTCGCAGCCCTCGGTAGGCGACTTCACGACCGTTTACGCGCCGCTTCTCGCGGCGGGCCGCGAGATCGTCTCGATCCACATCTCGGCCGGGATCTCCGGGACGTTCCAGGCGGCGACCCAGGCGCGCCAACAGCTGATCGACGAGGGCAAGGGCGGCGAGCGAATCGCGGTCTACGACACCCGCTCAGGGGCGGGCGGCCAGGGGATCGTCGTGCTGGCGGCTTCCGCCGCGGCAATCGCGGGCGCCGGCGGAGGGGACACGCTCGCGGCGGCCGAGAGCGCCCGCGAGGCGCTACAGATGTGGTTCGCGGTCGACACGCTCGAGTACCTGCGTAAGGGCGGGCGAATCGGCGCGGCGCAGGCGTTTCTGGGCTCTGCGCTTCAGATCAAGCCGATCCTCACCCTCGGCGAGGAGATCGCTCCGGTCGAGCGCGTGCGCACGCGCCGGCGGGCGTTCGAGCGGATGGTCGACTACGCCCGCGAGCTTCACGACGGCGGCTCAGGGGCCTGGGTGGTGCAGCACATCCGCGATCACGAGACGGCGCGGCACCTCGTCGACGAGTGTCGGCAGGTGTTCGGCTCCGAGCCCGTCTTCGTCTCCGAGATCGGCCCGGTGCTCGGCGCGCACACGGGGCCGGGGCTGATCGGCGTCGGCGGCCTGCCGCGCGAGCTGCTCGAGCCCGGCGCGACCTAGATGACCGAGTCCGAATTGACGTGCCCGCGGGGGCGGAGCAGGCCGAGCCGGGCGTCGCGCGTGTCCCGAAGCCAATAGCGGTTGCCTATTGGCGAGGGCACGGGTGGCGATCCGGCGACGGTCGGCGCCGTCGTCCGTGGGAGCGTGAATTTGGGGTCGGTCATCTAACCCGGAGCCGGCTCGGCGGCAGGCGGCGGTGCGTCGCTGTGCCTGTAGCGCCAGAAATCGCGGACGATGGCCTGCACCGTCGCGGCGGCCGGGATCGCCACGAGGGCCCCGAGAACGCCGAGCAGCGAGCCGCCGATCAGGATGGCGAGGATCACGAAGAGCGGGTGAAGCTGAACCGTGCGGCCGTAAACGAACGGCTGGACCATGTTGTTCTCGATCTGCTGATAGACGATGAGCACCGCGGCCCAGACGATCAGCCCGACGGGGAAGTCGTTGAAGGCGACCACGATGCCCACGAGGATCCCCCCGAGCGTGGCGCCGACAAGCGGCACGAGATCGAAGAAGCCGAAGAGGATCGCGAGCGGGACGGCAAAGGGGATGCCGAGGATGACGAGCGTCACATAGGTGACGAGCCCCGCCAGGACGCTGATCACGAAGTTGCCGAAGACGTAGCCGACGATGGCGTCCGAGACGTCGGTGGCGACGGCGCGCGTCCGCGCCTCCCGCTCGGGGCTGAGTTGTCGGAAGCCGAACGCCAGGAGGCGCTCGCCGTCGCGCACGAGGAAGAAGGAGATCACGAGGATCGAGAAGAGCTGGAT
This sequence comes from Solirubrobacterales bacterium, assembly GCA_033856015.1. Taxonomy (GTDB): domain Bacteria; phylum Actinomycetota; class Thermoleophilia; order Solirubrobacterales; family 70-9; genus JAWVFM01. The sequence continues at coordinate 2,505 of JAWVFM010000151.1, read as the reverse complement.
GACGCTCGAGAACACGCCGACCGTCACGTCGCGCAGCGTTCCGGCGGCGTCCCCGAGCCTGCTGGGGAGGTCCTTGGCCTGCTTCCTGAGCTGCTTCGTGATTCCGTACTTGTTGTCGTACTTGCGGAAGCTCTGGTTGTTGCGGAGGTCGTCGACGTAGTTCGGCAGGTTGGTTGAGAGATCCTCGACGCCGGTCACGAGCGGGGGCACGATCAGGAGGCCGATTCCGAAGATCGCCCCGAAGCCCGCGAGGTACACCAGCAGGATCGCCAGCCACCGCGGCACGCGGCGGCTGTCGAGGAAGTTCACGGCAGGCGCAATCGCCACGGCGAGGAAGACGGCGACGAGCAGCAGGCCGACGACCCCGCGGACGAGGTAGAGCAGGTAGAGCGCGGCCACGACTGCTGCCGCAACCCAAACGACCCGAACGACGGTCGCAACCGACACCTGCGAGTGCCCCATCGGGCTCCAGACTAGGGGCGGGTCCGGCGGCAGTTAGCGGCGGCGGAGCGCGAGCCAGCCGCCGATGGCGAAGCCCACCACGGCGGCACCGACCGCGAGCTCCCTGCGATGCTCGGCTACCTGCCGGCGCCAGTTCGTGAGCTCGCCGACCCGACCGCGAAGCGCGTCCACGGAGCCCGCGAGCTCCTGGCGCTGGAGCTGGATGTCCTGCCTGATCTCTGCCGCCGAGCGGGTGCCCGGCGCGACCGCCCTGGCGCGCGCGAGGGCCGACGGATCCTGGTTGGAGAGCTCCTGCCCGTCGCTCACGGCTCGGTCCTGTCACTGGAGAGCGCGTCGCGCGTGAGCTTGGCTTCCTCGATCGCCATCTCGGGCACGGGTGGCGAGCCGGCCTTGACCGAACGGAAGGCGATCAGCCCGGCGATCCCGGCGACCAGGAACCAGAACAGCGCCTCGATCCCGAAACCGATCCAGATGTGATCGGAGAAGAAGAGGTCGTCGAGGAGCCAGGCGAAGGCGTGCATGACCATCGCCAGGCCGAGCAGCGCGAAGATGCCCGCCGCGGCGCCCACCGCGCCGCCGCGAAGGAGCTGGCCGACCTTCTCGCTGATCTCGGCCTTCGCAAGCTCGATCTCCTCGCGGACCAGAACGGAGACGCGCTCGGATACGTCGAGGACCATCTCGCCGACGGAGCGGTCATCCGGAAGGTCGCCCGGCGGCGGCTCGCCGTTGGGGTTCACTGCGGCGGGTCCTCGTTGAAGACGCGCACCCACAGAGCCGCCGCAATGCGGTTCGCCGCCACCGATGCGAGCGCGCCGGACGCGGCGAGCATTGCTGCCCAGAGCAACCTTCTGACGAGATCGTTCTCCACCATCGGTGAACCCTACCCGCCTGAGCGTGGGTCAAGCGCGCCGTGCATCGAGGCCCCCGCAGATGGTCTCGACGACCATCGCCCGAGCGCGCTCGAAGTCGGCCTCGCCGTCCGGGATGAGCTCGAAGACCCAGCCGGAGAGAAGCTGCTCGATCGCCCCGTAGAACCACATCGACGCGAACTCCGCGTCGATGTCGGCCCGGAAGTCGCCGCTCTCCTGGCCATGACGAACGATCTCGGCGATCGCCTCATAGGCGCGGCGGATCTCCGGGAGGTGCGTGCGGCCGAATGAGTTCGCGGCACGGGTCACCTCCACGATGATCACCTTCATCAGCTCGGGGTTGTGCCGGTAGGAGTCGATGATGAACCCGGCGCACGCGTCGAGCTTCTCGCGGGCCGATCGCGGCTGTCCGTCGACCTCCTCGATCGCCGTGAGCAGGAGCGACCAGCGCTCCGTGAACAGCTCGTTCAGCACCTCGTCCTTCGAGGTGAAGTAGTGGTAGACGAGCCCGTAGGCCACGCCGGCCTCGTCGGCGATGTCGGAGACGCGGCAGGCGTGGAATCCGGTGCGCGCGAAGACGCGGACCGCGGCGTCCAGGATCTGCTGGCGCTTGTCGACCGTCTGCGCCTTGGCCATCACGCCACCTCCGCGGGCAGCGGCCACCGGTAGGCCTGCGGCCGGCGGTTGGCGAGCGACGGCACAGCGGCCCGGACCCTGTCGAGCTCCTCGAAGTCGAGGTCTGCGACCGCCGCTCCCTCGCCGGCGGGCTGCTCCGCGAGCACGCGCCCCCATGGGTCGGCGATCAGCGAGTGGCCGTAGCTCCGGAAGTGCGGCGGCGCGTCGCCCGTCTGGTTCGCGGCGATCACGAAGGCCTGGTTCTCGATCGCGCGGGCGCGCAGCAGGACGTGCCAGTGGTCGCGCCCGGTCGCCTCCGTGAACGCCGACGGCACGGTGATCACGGTCGCCCCGCCCACCGCGAGGATCCGGTAGAGCTCCGGGAAGCGCAGGTCGTAGCAGACGGTCATCCCCACCTTCACGCCGTCGACGTCGGTCGTGGTCACCTCGTCGCCCGGCTGCTCGTGGCGTGACTCCCGGTACGCGACCCCCTCGACGTCCACGTCGAACATGTGGATCTTCCGGTACGACGCCGCGATCTCACCGTCCGGGGTCAGGT
>JAWVFM010000150.1:0-3326 GCA_033856015.1 Solirubrobacterales bacterium | reverse complement strand
CGCCGCCGTCCGCTCGCCCCTTCGTCGCCTTCATGACCGCGCCGACGATCGGCCCGACGGCGCCGGCCTTTCCGGCCCGAACCTTCTCGGCAGCCTCGGCGTTCTCGGCGAGCGCCTGCTCGACGATCGCCTCGAGCTCCGAGGAGTCCTCCGCCCCGCCGAGCCCGAGCCGCTCCACGATCTCGGCCGGGACGCCGCCGTTCTCGACGAGCTCGTCCAGGACCTGCCGCGCCGCCTGGTGGCTCAGCTCCTTCGCCGCCAGGGCACCAAGCAGGTAGACGTGATCGGTCGGACCGACCGTGGCGTCCGGCTTCGAGAGCTGCCGGCGAGCCGCCGTGAGGTCGTTCAGGATCCAGTTCGCCACGAGTCGAGGCTCGAGCCCGGGGTCGGCGGCAAGGATGCCGTCCACCTCGGCAGCGAGCTCCGGGTCGAAGGCCAGCTGGCGTGCGGCGGCCTCGGTGAGCCCGTGCTCCGTGTAGCGCCGCTCCCGGTCCGCCGGGAGCTCCCCGAGGCTCGCCCCCGCCGCGGCGATCATCTCGTCCGTCGGCGCCAGCGGCACGAGGTCCGGCTCCGGCAGGTACCGGTAGTCGTGCGCGTACTCCTTCGAGCGCAACGAGGTGATCGAGCCGTCGACCGGGTCGAAGTGGAGGGTCTCCTGGTCGATCTGACCACCGGCGTCCAGCACCGCGGCCTGGCGCTCGAGCTCGGCGGCGATGCCGCGCTCGAGGAAGCGGAAGCTGTTCATGTTCTTGAGCTCGGTCTTCGTCCCGAGCGCCTTCGAGCCCGCCGGCCGCAGCGAGACGTTCGCGTCGCAGCGCAGGCTCCCCTCCTCCATGCTCACGTCCGAGGCGCCGGTCTGGCGGACGGTCTCACGAAGGAGCTGCGCCCACGCCCGCGCCTCGGCGGGACCGCTCAGATCCGGCTCCGTCACGATCTCGACGAGCGGGGTCCCGGCTCGGTTGAAGTCCACCAGCGACTCGGTCGAGGCCTGGATCCGGCCCGACTCGCCGACGTGGATCATCTTCGCCGTGTCCTCCTCGAGGTGGACGCGGTGCACCCTGACGTCGCCCAGGCTGCCGGCCGTCGCAAGCGGGATGTCGTACTGGCTGATCTGGTAGCCCTTCGGGATGTCCGGATAGAAGTAGTTCTTGCGGTGGAAGATCGACCGCGGCGCGATCTCGCAGCCGAGCGCCAGGGCGATCGCGAGCGCGAACCCGACTGCCTTCTCGTTCACCACCGGCAGGGCTCCCGGGTGCGCCAGGCACACCGGGCACGTGTGGAGGTTCGGCTCGTCGCCGAACGACGGCTCGCAGCCGCAGAACATCTTCGTCCGAGTGCGCAGCTGGACGTGGACCTCGAGCCCGATCACAGCCTCGTAGCGCTCCCGCCAGTCGCTCATGCGGCCACCTCCAGCGGCGCGAACCCAAGCGCGGACTCGAGGGCGAAGGCGGCATCGAGCAGGCGCGACTCGGCGAAGGCGGGCGCAGCGATCTGCAGCCCGACCGGAAGCTCGGGGCCGCCGCCCGGGGGCTCCGCGAGGCCGGCCGGGATCGAGATGGCCGGGGTCCCGGCGAGCGACATCGGCACCGTGAAGTAGTCGGAGAGGTACATCGCGAGCGGGTCCGCCGCCTTGGCTCCGATCTCGAACGCGACGGTGGGCGACGTCGGCGTGACGAGGAAGTCCACGGCCTCGAAGGCGCGAGCGAGATCGTCGGCGATCTTCGTGCGCACGCGCAGGGCGCGCCCGTAGTAGGCGTCGTAGTAGCCGGCCGAGAGCGCGTAGGTGCCGAGCATGATCCGGCGCTTCACCTCCGGCCCGAAGCCTTGGGCACGGGTTCGCTCGTACATCTCGGTCAGGTCGGCGGCGCCCTCGGCGCGCAGGCCGTAGCGGACGCCGTCGAAGCGGGCCAGGTTCGCGGACGCCTCGGCCGGCGCGATCACGTAGTAAGCGGAGAGCCCGTGGTCGGCGTGCGGGAGCGCAACGTCGACGATCTCCCCGCCGAGCTCGCGAATCGCCTCCACCGACCGGTCGAAGACCGCGGCGACCCCAGGCTCGACGCCCTCAGCCGACGCCGAGAAGTCCGCCGCCACGCCGAAGCGCAACCCGCTCAGGTCCGTTCGCGCCGGGAGCTCCACGCTCCCGCCCAGGCCGACCGAGGTCGAGTCGCACGGGTCGCGGCCCTCCATCGCCCGCAGCAGGATCGCCGCGTCGGTGACGTCCCGCGTCAGCGGGCCGCACTGATCCAGCGAAGAGGCGAAGGCGATCATCCCCGAGCGGGAGATGGCTCCATACGTGGGCTTCAGCCCGACGATTCCGCACAACGACGCCGGCTGTCGAATCGAGCCGCCGGTGTCGGTTCCGAGGGCCGCCGCTGCCAGGCCGCCCGCAACTGCCGCGGCGCTGCCGCCGGACGAGCCGCCGGGCACGCGCCCGCGATCCCAGGGGTTCTGAACCGGCCCGAAGGCGGAGTTCTCGTTCGAGGAGCCCATGGCGAACTCGTCCATGTTCGTCTTGCCGACCACGCGCGCCCCCGCCTGGGTGAGGCGCTCGACGGCCGTCGCCGTGAACACGGGCCTGTGGCCCTCGAGGATCCTCGAGCCTGCGGTGGTGGTGATGCCATCGGTGCAGAAGATGTCCTTGATCGCGATCGGAGCGCCGGCGAGCTCCCCCTCCCCGGCGGGCCCGGCCGGCGTCTCGGCTCGCCAGAGAAACGCCCCCAGGTCATCGGGAGCCGATGCGTACGCGCCGAACCAGTCGGCCGCGTCGAGGCGCCCGGAACGAAGCTCCTCAAGCCCGCCGGCGACGGTCAGGCTGCGCAGTTGGCGGGGATCAGGCGTCACGCCTGCGGCGAGGGAACCCGGTAGGCGTCCCCGGCGGGATCGGGAGCCTCAGCCAGGGTGCGCTCGCGCGGCCAGCTCGGCCGCGGCTCGTCCGGCCTCAGGACGTTCTCCAGCGGGACCACGTGCGAGGTCGGCTCGACGCCCTCGAGGTCGAGCTGCCCGATCCGCTCGACGTGTTCGAGGATCGCCGAGAGCTCGCCCGACATGTTCGTGATCTCCGCCTCGGAGAGCTCGAGCCGCGCAAGCTTGGCGACGTGGAGAACCTGGTCGCGATCGATCATCCGCCGATACTACGAAGCCGCCGCCGCGGCCGCCCGTGGAGGCTCGAGCTGCTCAGGCGCCGCGGCGCCTGAGCGCGTCCCGCACGGCCGTCAGCGCGGCGAGCCCCCGCGGCGCCTCGCCGTTCCGGACGCCATGACCAGCGGGCCCCCGCCACCACGCGGAGACGCCAGGCCCGACTCACGCCTGTTGGCGCGAGACACCTC
>JAWVFM010000149.1:0-4123 GCA_033856015.1 Solirubrobacterales bacterium | reverse complement strand
ACCGATCGCGAGCGCGCCCCAGGGCCCGGCCAGCGCGAGCGCCAGCGCCGCGAGGGCCGGCGAGCCGGCGCCGACCATGAGCCGCTCCACGAGCTCGCTGGGCTCGAACGCGGGGGCGACCAGCATCATGAACGGCGCGAACGCGAGCGTTCCCGCCAGCAGGGGGATGACGAGCCGCAGGCCCCTGCGACGCCAGATCGCGGCGCCGGCGAGTGCGGCCAGCACCCAGATCATGAGGTTGACCCCGATCACGGTGTGCCGGCGGGGCGCGATCTGCGCCAGCCGGGTGTCGAGGTCCTCCAGCGCTCCGGCGTCGGGCGAGTCGTCGGTCGTGACCGGCTGGCCCGCGACCGCAGCGGGAACGGCCACGCCAAAGCGGCGCAGGATCGTCGGCGCGAGGTCCGTGGAGAGGACCAGGCCACCGGTGTGGGTCGACTCCGACGTGAGCTGCCCGTCGAACCCGGCGCCGGCGATGCCGACGGCAAGCTCGTGGTTCTTGGCAGAGCGCGGCGCCGAGAAGGCGACCACGAGGTCGCCTTCACGGAGGCCGTTGATGAGGCCGTGCAGCTCGCCGAGAGTTGCCTGGGTGACGGTCAGGCCCGGGCAGAGCGATGTCGCGCAGCCGGCGTCCGACGCCAGGTGCCCCTGCTCGTCCGCAGCCATCAGCGCCGGCTTGGCCGTGGTGGCGGCGCGGACCGGGATTCCGGCCTGCTCCAGGCTGCTCGCCAGCAGGCCGGGCGTCAGCTCGGACGGTGCGCCGGCCGCGCGAGCCGCGATCCTGGGCCAGCCCAGGACGTTCACCCGCCGAGCTGAGCCCGGGGCGCCGACCAGCGCCGGCTTCGGCAGCAGCCCGGAGTAGAGCGAGGGGCTCAGGCGGTTGCCCTGGCTGACGTCGACGTACGTCTGCGCCGCCGGCGGGCGGCCGATCGCCGCGCTCATCAGTCCGAGCCCCATGCCCGGGATCCGGCCGAGCTCGCCCACGGTCGTGGCGCGCGGGAGGACGACGATCGCCACTCTGGGCGGCGGCGAGGCGACCGCGCTTGCGATCCCGCCAAACGCCCCGAGCAGGAGCACGCCTGCCACTACTATCGAGGCGATGGCAGACCGCACGTATGCCAAGTTCACGTTCTTCAAAGTCGATCCGGCCTGGCAGCGCCGCGACCCCGAGGCGCGGGCGGAGGATAAACGCGAGTTCCTCGCGGCCTGCGAGGACTTCGCCACCGACCGCTCCCTGCGCGCCTACTCGACCGTCGGAACGCGCGGCGATACAGACCTCATGCTCCTTTCACAGAGCCCGAAGCTGGAGGACATCCACACCTTCCACGTGGTCCTCGCGCAGAGCGGCCTGGCCCGGTGGGCCTCGATCCCGCACTCCTACCTGGCGATGACCAAGCGCTCGCCGTACTCGGACTCGGAGGCGCGCCCGGAGATCTGCACGTCGAAGCGCAAGTACCTCATCGTCTACCCGCTCGACAAGAAGCGAGAGTGGTACCGGCTGCCGCTCGAGGAGCGCCGCCGGATCATGGAGGAGCACATCGCGATCGGCCGGCGCTACCCGGAGATCGCGATCAACACCGCCTACTCCTTCGGCCTCGACGATCAGGAGTTCGTGGTCTCGTTCGAGGCCGACGACGTGGGCCAGTTCCTCGATCTCGTGCAGGAGCTTCGCGGCTCGGAGTCGAGCGCCTACACGCTCCGCGACGTGCCGATCTTCACCTGCGTGTCGATGTCGGTCGCCCATGCCCTGGACGCGCTCGACGGCGAAGCCACGGCTCGCGCTCCGGCGTTGGCCTGAGGCAAGACCCCAACGCTCCCCCTACGCTTCCGCGTCCGATGAGTGCCCCTGGAACCACCGAGAACCCGCTCCGCGTTGCCATCGTCGGCTCTGGCCCGGCCGGCTTCTACTCGGCCGAGCACCTCCACAGACGCGACGACGTCGCGGTGGCGGTCGACATGTTCGACCGGCTGCCGACCCCGTTCGGGCTGGTCCGCGCCGGCGTCGCCCCGGACCATCCCAAGATCAAGTCGGTAACCCGCGTCTACGAGAAGACCGCTGCGCGAGAGACCTTCCGCTTCTTCGGCGGCGTCGAGATCGGCCCGGACATCTCGCCCGCCGAGCTCGCCGAGCACTATCACGCGGTCATCTACGCCTACGGCTCCGCGACCGACCGCCAGCTCGGCATCCCCGGGGAGGGCCTGCCCGGCGTCCACGCGGCCACCGAGTTCGTGGCCTGGTACAACGCCCACCCGGACTTCGCCGACCACTATTTCGACCTCAGCGCCGAGCGCGCGATCGTGGTCGGCAACGGGAACGTCGCCGCCGACCTCGCCCGGATGCTCGCCCTCACCCGGGAGGAGCTCGAGGCCACCGACACGGCCGAGCATGCAATCGACGCCCTCGCCGGCTCCGGGGTGCGCGAGATCGTGGTCGTCGGCCGTCGCGGCCCCGCCCAGGCCGCGTTCACGAATCCGGAGGTCCGCGAGCTCGGCGAGATGGTCGACGCCGACGTGATCGTCGATCCAGCCGACTGCGAGCTGGACGAGATCAGCCGCGCCTATCTCGACTCCGACGAGTCCGACCCGACCAACCGGCGGAACGTGGACATCTTCACGGAGTTCTCCACGCGCCGGCCCGAGGGCAAGGGCAAGCGCATCGTCCTGAGGTTCCTGAGCTCGCCCGTCGAGATTCAGGGCGATGGCCGGGTCGAGCGCATCGTGCTCGGTCGCAACGAGCTCTACCGCGACGATTCCGGGCAGATCCGCGCCCGCGACACCGGCCACCGCGAGGCGCTCGAATGCGGCCTGATCTTTCGGTCGATCGGCTACGCCGGCATCGGCCTGGAGGGCATCCCGTTCGACGAGAAGCGTGCGACGATCGCCAACGAGGGAGGCCGCGTCGTCGATCCCGCGACCGGCGAGCAGGTTCCTGGGCTCTACGCGGTCGGCTGGATCAAGCGCGGGCCAAGCGGCGTGATCGGCACGAACAAGAAGGACGCCCAGGAGACCATCGACAACCTCTTCGCCGACGTCGACGCGGGCAAGGTCCCGGACAAGTCGAAGACCGTCACGGAGCTCGACTCGCTCGTCGACGAGCGCGACCCCCGCCACGTCACCTGGGAGGGCTGGGGCCTGATCGACGAAGCCGAGCAGGCACGCGGCGAGCAGCAGGGGCGCCCCCGCGTCAAGTTCGCCAGGGTCGAGGAGATGCGCGACACCGTCCATGGGCCGAGCCAGGAGCGCGAGTAGGCCGTGGCCGACCTCGAGGAGATCAGGAGCCTGATCGCCGCGGCGCTTCCGGGCGCCGAGGTCGAGGTCGTCGACGAGGGCGGCGGCGACCACCTCCGCGCGATCGTCGCCGCGCCCCAGTTCGCCGGGCGTTCTCGCATCGACCAGCACCGGATGGTCAAGGCGGCCGTCCAGCACCGCATGGACGACGGCTCCATCCACGCTCTATCGGTAACGGCGAAGGTCGTTTGAGGCACCCGCTAAGGTGGGTTCATGGCAGATCCGCAGCTGAAGGCTCAGGTTCAGGAGCTGATCCGCGACAACCCGGTCCTCCTGTTCATGAAGGGAGTGCCGGAGGCGCCGCGCTGCGGCTTCTCGATGCGCCTCGTGGGCGTCCTCGAGCAGCTGGGCGTCGAGTACGGCGCGGTTGACGTCCTGCCGATCCTGCAGCCGCTGCGCGAGGTGACCGGCGAGCTCTCCGACTGGCAGACCTTTCCCCAGCTCTACGTCAAGGGCGAGCTGGTGGGCGGCTGCGACATCGTCGAGGAGATGTTCGACTCCGGCGAGCTCGCCGACCTCGTCGGCGTCGCCCAGCCCGACGATGCCGAGCTCCCCGAGCCCGAGCGGATCCTCCCCGGCGGCTCGCAGCAGAGCCCGCCGATGCAGCTCAGCTAGCCGGGTCCTCCCTGCTCTCCGTGGCGCGCTCCCAGCGCTCGTAGAGCTCCTCGACCGCCAGCAGCGCTGCAGCGTGGCGGCGCTTCGAGCGGTTGGTGGCCGTCGTGTTCGCCCATGCATCCGGCGCGCTCAGCTCGTCTTCGAGCGCGGCAAGCTCGGCTTCGGCCTGCTCGATCGCCGCGAGCACGGCGTCCGGGTCGGAGTCGAGCGTGCGCGCGACCCG